>JARFQH010000334.1 GCA_029287875.1 Desulfobacteraceae bacterium
CCACAGGATCATGGAGAAGATCTGGTCCTTTTCGACAGCCAGACGGATCACGGCCCCCTCGCCGACCAGGTGCCGCTGTCCGACGAATTCGGAGAGGTTCCGCGGCCGCATGCGCTCGGCCAAGGGGCGCGAAGAATCCAGGGCTATGCGGGATTGATACTCGAATAAATCGGTCATGGTATGAAACTCGATACTAAACTAAAAAACTAACTTTTTAATTTATTTAGGCCTTTGCCCCGGAAACCGTCGTCTTTCACGCTTTCGGAAAAAAAGGCGCACGGGCGTTTTATCGAGGCCGGTCTCGTGGCGCACACGGTTAACCAGATAGCGCTGGTAGGAGAAATGGACGGCTTCCGGGTAGTTCACAAAACACACGATCGTGGGCGGCTTGGTCGCTATCTGTGTGGCGTAGAAAAATTTGATGCGCCGACCGCGGTGCAGGGCCGGCGTGTTCTGCTCGATGGCCGTCTCGAAGACTTTGTTCAAGCGACCGGTCCCGACGCGCGTGCTGTATTGGCGGTAGACCTCGTCCGCAAGTTTGAAAATTTTTGGCACGCGCTGCCCGGTCAACGCCGAAACGGAGAGCACCGGCGCGAAGCCGAGAAATTTGGCCTGCTCCTTTAGTCTTTGGCTGAAACGCCGCAACGTGTCGCGGTCCTTTTCCACCAAATCCCATTTGTTCAGAAGGAAGACGCAGCCGCAGCCGCGCTCATGGGCATAACCGGCGATGGTGATGTCCTGTTCCGTGATCCCTTCCGATGCGTCGATGATAACCAGGGCCACATCGCAGCGGCCCAGGCTGCGGAGGGACTTTATGATCGAGAATTTCTCGAGTTTGCGTGACACCTTGCCCTTGCGCCGTATACCGGCCGTATCGATGAGCAGATAGGACTTTTGGTTGACCCGGTGCAGGGTGTCGATGGCGTCCCGGGTGGTGCCGGGCACATCGCTGACCAGCAGGCGCTCCTTGCCCAGGATACAGTTGATGAGGGATGACTTGCCGACATTCGGCCGACCTACGACCGCCAGACGAACGACCTCGCTGTCGGCCGGCGCGTCCGACAGCGTCTGGAAGTTCGCCAGCACACGCACCAGGTCGTCGAGCAGATCGGTCAGGCCGTAGCGGTGTTCGGCCGAGAGCGGATAAAGCATTTCGATGCCGAGGCCGTAAAAATCCGACATCTGAATCTCGTTCTCCGGCCCATCGATTTTATTGACGGCGTAAAATACGGGTTTGGAGATCGGCCGCAGCAGGTCGACGATTTCCCGATCGTAAGGAGACAGCCCCTGCCGTCCATCCATCATGAAGATGATGACCTCGGCATCGTCGATGGCCAGGTGCACCTGAGTGGCGATTTGTGACGCCAGTTCGTCTGCACCGGCAAAGCCGCCGGTGTCGACCAGGATGAACTCGGTATCGTCCCACTGCGCTTCACCGAAGTGCCGGTCACGGGTCAGACCCGGGGAATCCGACACCAGGGCGTCCCGGGTGTGCGTTACGCGGTTAAAAAAGGTGGATTTCCCCACGTTGGGACGTCCCACAATGGCGACAATCGGTTTCATTTCCTAAAGGCCGACTCCGATCCGATATTGGTCTATAGGCTTCCATATAAAGATTTTGGACTGCGTTATCGCTCGTCGACGTATGACTTATACGACTTCCTCACTCTGCCTATCCAAAATCATTATCTTAATAATCATCGGCAATACCTCAGTTTTGCTGGGGAGACTCCCAAAGTTTGACAGTTCCAGAAACGAACGAATACCTGAGACGATGATTAATTAAATAACCGACACCTGAAACCTCAAATTGCTTTCATCCCTCAACCCTGAACGTTGAACCTTGAACCGGGAACCTTATGTGCGTTCAATTTCGTCACTCAAGGCAGTCGAGACACTTCAAAGACGACACGACAATAGGGGTTTAACTCTGTCGAACCTCCACGGTCACTGCAGAATCTGGCTGAGAAAGAGTTTGGTGCGATCGTGCTGCGGGTTGTCGAAAAACTCATCCGGCGTGTTGGCTTCCACGATCTGGCCGTAGTCCATGAAAAGGACCCGGTGCGCAACGCTCTTTGCAAAACCCATTTCATGCGTCACCACGAGCATCGTCATGCCTTCCCGGGCCAGATCGATCATGACATCCAGAACCTCCTTGATCATTTCCGGGTCGAGGGCGGAAGTAGGCTCGTCGAACAGCATCACTTTGGGTGCCATGCACAGGCTGCGGGCGATGGCCACACGCTGCTGTTGTCCACCGGAAAGCTGACCGGGATATTTCTTGGCCTGTTCGGCAATTTGAACCTTTTCGAGGTAGTGCATCGCCGCATCCTCGGCTTCTTTGCGGGGGACTTTGCGCACCCACATCGGACCGAGCGTCAAGTTGTCGAGAATCGTCAGGTGCGGAAACAGGTTGAAGTGTTGAAAGACCATCCCGACTTCGGCGCGTATCTTCTCGATGTTTTTGACGTTATTGGTCAGCTCGATTCCATCGACGATTATCCGGCCCTTTTGGTGCTCCTCGAGACGATTGATACACCGGATCAGTGTTGATTTGCCCGAACCCGAGGGGCCGCAGATGACGATGCGCTCTTTTCGGGCGACTTTCAGGGTGATGTTCTGCAGAACGTGGAACTCGCCGAACCACTTGTGCATGTCGATGATTTCGATAATGGCGTCATCGGCGGTTGCCGGCTCGGTTTGGTTGGGGGATGTTTGATTCATGAATCGTCTTTTCCTGTTATGATATCGGTAGTATACGGATAGTTTTTCAACGCCCTGTATCCAACTGATGCTCCAGTTTGCGGCTGAAATTGGACATGTAAAAACAACAGATAAAATAGATCAAGGCGAGGAAAATGTACGCTTCGGGGGAGTATCCCATCCAGCGCGGGTCACCCAAAACAGACTGGGTCGTTTTCAGCAGGTCGTACAGGGCGATGATCACCACCAGCGAGGTGTCTTTGAAGGCCGAGATCAAGATACTGACCGACGGCGGTATGACAATCTTGAGCGCCTGGGGTAAAATGATCAGGCGCATGGTTTGGTAGTAGTTCAACCCCAGAGATTCCGCGGCCTCGTATTGGCCCCGGGACATGCCCTGCAATCCGCCGCGCACCACTTCAGCGATATAAGCGGCGGTAAACAAGATGATGGCTACCTGGGCCCGCAGGATCTTGTTGACCGTAACGCCTTCCGGCAAAAACAGAGGAAAAACCACCGAAGACATGAAAAGCAGGCTGATCAAGGGGACCCCCCGAATCAGCTCGATATAGACGACGCACAGACTTTTAACGGCCGGCATGCGGGACTGCCGGCCCAGCGCGAGCACGATGCCAAGCGGATACGCGGCCGTCAGACCGAAGACCGACAGAAGAAGCGTCAACGGCAGGCCGCCCCATTTGGTGCTCTCCACCGGCGTCAGGCCGAAAATACCGCCCCGCATGAGCACGCCCATGCCGACAAGGCCGGCAAGCCAGATATAGATCAAGCGCTTCTTCCAGTTGCAACGATACTGGCTGTAAACCAGAAGACCCACCAGCACGACGACGGCGATGGCCGGTCGCCATTGTTCGCTGTAAGTATAAAAACCAAACATGATGAAGCGGATATTGGCCGGTATGATAGACCAGCAGGCGCCGTCGACCGCCTGGCACTCTTCGCCGGTCGAGGTCCACAAGCTGTCGATAAAGGCCCAACGGATAAACGGCGGAACGACTTGCCAGAGGACATACAGGGTCACCAGCGTCAGCAAAGAATTGTACCAGGTGCTGAAGAGATTGGCCCGCAGCCAGCCCACGACGCCGATACGCATCCGCGGCGGTTTGACCGCTTCGACCGATGATGTCTGCGAGCGCTCGTTATTCATTGGCCGCTTATCGCTCCACCAGTTTCATTTTCTTGTTGTACCAGTTCATGAAGGCCGAGGTCGTCAGGCTGAAAATGAGATAAATCGTCATGATGAGCGCCACGCCCTCGATCGCCTGGCCCGTCTGGTTGATGGTGGTCCCTGCAACCGAAACGAACTCGGGGTAGCCGATCGCCACTGCCAGAGAGCTGTTTTTCGTCAAGTTGAGCATCTGGCTGGTCAACGGCGGGATAATGACCCGCAGGGCCTGGGGCAGGATGACCAGGTTAAGGATCTGTCCCGGCTTCAGCCCGATGGAAGCGGCGGCCTCTGTCTGGCCTTTACTGACCGACTGAATGCCGGCGCGAACGACCTCGGCCACGAAGGCCGCCGTGTAGAGCACGAGTCCCAGCAGAACGGCGGTGAATTCAGGACTGACAGTGATGCCGCCCTGAAAGTTGAATCCTCTCAAGACCGGCATGTCCATCGCGGTCGGCGCTCCGGCAGCCCACCACGTTAACACCGGCAGACCGATCAGAATCCCGACGGCCGCTCTAAAAACCGGGAATATCCGGCCGGTTTCATCCTGGCGTTTACGGGCCCAGCGCCGCATCAGGTATACCGCGAGACAACCGATCAGAAATGCCACAGCGCTGTATTTGTAAGCCGGATGGGCCGCGGGAATGGCGAAGATCAGGCCCCGGTTGCATAAAAACACGCCCTTAAAAAGATTGATGGCCTGACGCGGCTGCGGCAGAATTTCGTAGAAAAATGCGTACCAGAAGAAGAGCTGCAGCAGGATCGGGATGTCCTGAAAGAACTCGATGTAAATCGCGGCCATCTTGGACAACAGCCAGTTGGTGGAGAGCCGGGCGATACCGATGAACGTCCCCAGAATGATGGTGAGCGTTATTCCGATGAAGGAGACCAGCAAGGTATTGAGCGCACCGACGAGAAGGGCTTTGAAATAGGTGTCGGCCGCGGAGTAGGAAATGAGAGATTCCCCGATTTCAAACGACGACTGTTTTTCCAGACAACCAAACCCGGTGGCAATGGCCTGTCTTTCAAGGTTGGCCAGCGTGTTGGTCATCAGGTAATACCCCAGCAGCCCGACCATTCCCAAAACACCGACCTGGAAAAAGACCGCCCGAACCTTGGGGTCATACCAAAAGGGTGCTTTCGACGGTGTCACGGTCCCGGTATGAGATGTTTCGTCCTGCGGCATCGGCTTAAAAAGCGGAAATGGTTACGAGCCGTCGATCCACCGTTAAAAATTACAGCGGGTCGACGGCTCGGTGGGTTACCGGGATGGACTTACTTAAACGGCGGGGTGTACATAATTCCGCCCTTGGTCCACAGGGCATTCAAACCGCGTTCGAGCTTCAGCGGCGTATTGACGCCCACGTTGCGTTCGAAAACCTCGGCGTAATTGCCAACCATCTTGACGATTTTGTAGGCCCATTTTTCGTCCAGCCCCAGGGCCTCGCCGTTGCCCGGGCTCACGCCCAGGAAGCGCTGAATTTGAGGGTCGCCGCTCTTCAGCATGTCGTCCACGTTCTTGGAGGATATGCCGAGGTATTCGGCTTCGATCATGGCCATCGTAGCGAAGTTCACGATATCGAACCATTGATCGTCGCCATGCCGAACGGCCGGCGCCAGCGGTTCACGCGAAATGATTTCCGGCAGGATGACATAATCGTCGGGATTGGGCGCCACGGCACGGGTTCCGGCCAGTTGGGAGGCATCGGAGGTCAGGCTGTCACAGCGACCGGCGAAAAAGGCTTTGGCCAGTTCCGGGGTGCTTTCGATTACCACCGGCTTCATGGTCATCTTGTTGGCCCGGAAAAAATCGGCGGCATTCAGTTCGGTGGTGGTGCCGGGCAGAACACAGATCGTCGCACCGTCCAGTTCCTTGGCGCTCTTCACCCCGAGTTTCTTCGGCACCAGGAACCCCTGACCATCGTAATAGTTGACGTGTGCAAAGTTCAGGCCCAAGGAGGATTCTCTGGTGAGGGTCTGGGTCGCATTGCGTGTGAGGACATCGATTTCACCGGACTGCAGGGCCGTAAACCGGGTTTTGGCCGTCAGGGGGATAAACTTTATTTTGTCCGGAGAACCGAAAATCGCGACGGAAATTGCCCGGGCCGTATCGACGTCCAGCCCGCCCCAAACGCCTTTTTCATCGGGCTTGGAAAATCCAAATAAACCCTCGTTGACACCGACCGAAATGAAGCCCTTGGCCTTGACATCGGCAAGTGTCCCTGCGGTTACGAGACCTGCAAATAAAAAGATTGCAACGATTGCGGCCACTGCACTAAATTTGAGTCTTTTCATCTTCTTCCCTCCATTTTAGATTGTGTCGGACCGTTTGTCTTCGACAATCGCAAAAGGCGATCATCGATGCCCAGACATCCCGATAACCGGGAACGTCAACCAGAGTATTTATAACCCACTGGTATTACCAAGACAGAAAAACATATGATTATCTATACGAATCCATCAAAACAGGTCAACAACAAAATGGTTTCGGAATCGGATTGAAAACTCTTGATTTACATTGCGATACTTATCTTTACGCGTGGATACGAAAAATAAAACATCGATATCTTCAGTCCAGTGGTTCTCGGTAAACCTTTAAATGGAGCCGGGTGAGTGGGTTTTAAGGTGATCAACTGTTGAGCGCTTTAAACCCCGGTTACACTGCGTAATCTATGGAATTTTATTTTCATCGAGAATTTCTGTCTTCGCGCCGAATGGGTTGACAAAACGAATAGGTTGATGTAAACGGGCGCAAAACACCATCTTGAGCATGCAGATAAGCGACTCTCACGTTTGGAAGAGGAATGAACACGGTGACGAAATTCCGTTCAACAACACCTACGAAAATTGACATCGAACCCTGGTCGGAACGTTCGCCCGTTGATCGACGCAAAGGTGCCTCGGACCGTCGAGGGCGACAGACGATTTCATCCGGCCGAATATTTACCGGCCGTGACCGCAGAAAAAAGAACGAACGACGTTATCCGGCCGAACGCCGGGACGGCTGGCTGCGCATCAACTGCTGGCAAAGCGTTTCCGTTTTTGACCAATAAAATCGGTGGTTGGTATTTCCAGCACTGACCGCTTGCTGAAGGCAGGGCCCGGCCCCTGCCTTTTTTTATTCCGAGCGACCGAGCCCCTCTATAGGGGGTCACTTGCTGAACCTCTTTAAAAGGGGTAGCGTCGGTGATTCATATTCACCGCAGAGACGCTGGGCGCGCAGAGGACAAGTTTCGTTTTATTGCTTTCCGCTGAGAGGGCGGAAAGCAATAAGAAGCATACCTTTGGATTTGCATTGATACTGTCACAAAGATGCCACC
>JARFQH010000063.1 GCA_029287875.1 Desulfobacteraceae bacterium
GAATAAGGCCATGATCGTTTAGGTAACTTAAGAGCGAAACGGGTAATCAGCAACTGCCTGTGCATAAGGGCACGTAAAGAAATAACCGAAACTCATGCGTGAAAGTGAGATGCGAATGGATGGAACGAATCGCGGCGACATCAGAGCCGGCATCGAGGTTTACATCGTACTGAAAAAAGACCAGCGCTCCGGGAAACTGACCCGCGGCGTGGTTAAAGACGTCTTGACAAAGTCGGCCTTTCACCCCCACGGCATCAAGGTGCGGCTTGCCGACGGGCAGGTGGGTCGGATCAAGCAGATTATCAACTAGGGGTTTTCTCCAGTGCGCTACCGCCAGGGTCGGAAGGTTCGGTAGATACCCAATTTATGTGTCCTGTTTGCTTTGACATTCATACATCGGGCCGTCTGCGACTTCCCCCACGGTTGCAATCCGAAAATAACCGCTTATTATGGAAAACTCAATCGTCAGCACACAATAGAGTGCACTGATTAAAATCGGGGCATGCTTTCGAGAACCGCATGCTGCTTTCGAAATGGGAAAAAAAACAAGGAGGTTGAAGTAATGAAAGATCGCTCTCACATTACACTTTACAGCGGGGGCCACAAGGGGGCCGAGTCCGAATTCGGGCGACTCGCCGAACGCTGGGGGATTAAGGAAGTCAACTTTTCATTCGAGGGACACGATATCGAGCGGACCAAAGGCGTCCGGGTGCTTGATACCAAGGAACTCGACAAGGGCAACGTCAGCATGGAGATCGTCTCGACCCGTATGGGTCGTAATTTTTCCAAGGCTGAAAAGATCCGCAAGGTCATCCAGTCGATTTTCCACATGGTCAACAACGGTTACCATGTGGTCGCCATCGGCTGGATTCAACCGGACGATACCGTCAAGGGCGGAACCGGCTGGGGAGTCGAGCTGGCCAAACTCTTCAACCGTCCGGTCAGTGTTTTTGACCAGGAAAGCAACCAGTGGTTTGTATGGAAAGAAAATCGCTGGATTTCAGAAAAGCCGCTTATTACCGACGACACCTTCGTCGGTACCGGAACGCGGCATCTCACGGATGCCGGTCGAAAAGCGATACGCGACCTGTACGAGGAATCCTTCGGACCCGCTGCCGATTGAGCTACGGGATTCCATCACCTTTTTTTGGGCTTTGACTGACTCGATTGCCGGTATATGGGCGGCCGGCAACTCCTTTTCTTTAGCTTACATAGACCATGTTTTCAGATCGATTCGACTGGGACCAGGGCTCCAACGCTCTGAGCCTTTTACTGGAGGACAAAAAAAGAAGAGGCGAAACGGTTGTTGATTTGACCGAAGCCAACCCGACCCGGGTCGGGTTGGACTACGATGTCGATGACATTCTTGCGGCCCTGTCACAGCCGGCCGCAATAAAATACGCTCCTGATCCGCGCGGTCTGTCGATAGCACGGCAGGCCATTGCCAAGTATTACCGTGAAAGGGGCGCACCGATCGACACCGATGCTCTTTTTTTGACGGCCGGGACCAGCGACGCCTATTCGATTCTGTTCAAGCTGTTGGGGAATCCGGGTGACAAGGTCCTGATTCCCCGGCCCGGATATCCGCTGCTTTCCTACCTGGCGCGCCTCGACAGCCTGCGCGCCTGTTTCTACCCCCTGCGCTACGACACAGCCGAAGGATGGTCAATCGACCTTGACGTGTTGCAGGCGCTGATCACGCCCCAAACGCGGGCGATCGTTCTGATCGATCCCAACAACCCGACCGGCTCGTACGTAAAACAGACGGAATGGAAGGCCATAGATGCCATGTGCCATCGTCACGATCTGGCCCTGATCGTGGACGAGGTTTTCTATGATTATGGTGCCGGCGGCGCAGCGGGTTCCATGCCGGCGCACCAGAACCGTTTTGAGTCACTCACCTTCGTGTTGAACGGTTTTTCCAAATTGATGGGACTGCCCCAGTTAAAATTGGCCTGGATTGTCGTCGGTGGGGAATTCGGACTGTCGTCGGCCGCGCGATCGCACCTGGAAACTTTGCTTGATTTTTATCTCTCGGTGGCCACCCCAATTCAGCATGCGGCCGAAAGACTGCTGGATCGGCGGCACGCCATTCAGCGGCAGATTCTGTCCCGCATCGAGGCCAACAGCCGGTTTCTGGAAGAGCGGATCACATCAACCGTTAACTGCCGCGTTCTGCAGCGCGAAGGCGGCTGGTATGCGGTCGTCGATATTCTCGATATGGTTTCGGATGAAGTCCGGGTCATGCACCTGCTCAAGCATGACAACACCCTGGTTCATCCGGGATTTTTTTACGATTTCAACCGCGAGGGATTTGTGGTCGTCAGCCTGCTGCCCGGCGAGGACATATTTCGCAGTGGGGTTTCAAGGTTGATCAGGCGTTACGGCCATAAATGAGGACAAAGGGATGTTCACAGCCGGTAAAAAAAGAAAAAGATCACCGCTGCAAGGACGATGCGGTACCAGCCGAAGATGGAAAAAGTGTGCGTCTGGATATAGTGCAGAAGCCACTTTACGGCGATGAAGGAAACCGCTGCGGAAACAGTGAATCCGAGCAGGACCATGCCCCAGTTCTCGGGAACCGCAGCGGCCGGCGGGTGGTGGAGTGCCCGGAAAATCTTGAGTCCGCCGGCGGCGAGCATTGTGGGAATTCCGACCAGAAATGAAAACTCGGTGGCGGCCGGTCGGCCCAAACCGAACATCAGCATCAGCAGGATGGTCGCACCCGAACGCGATGTGCCGGGAAACACCGCTGCAATCAGTTGACCCGCCCCGACGACCGCCGCCACGGTCCATGTCACCGATCCGTGTAGGTCACGCCGACGGAACCACATCTCGATAAGCAAAAACCAGATCCCGCCTAAAAGAAGCGCCCACGCTATCGGCCCCAACGCCTCCGGCAGTTCGAAACCGGCTTTGTCCAGCAGCAGTCCGCCGATTCCGGTGATGACGAGGGCGAGCAGAATTTTCAGGGCATAGTCCTGCGTGACTCTATCGCGCCAGCCAAAGATGAACTGGCGCATCCGGTCGGGAAACAGCGGCAGCACGGCAATCACGGCGCCGCTCTGGATGACGATGTTGAACAGATCGCTTTGTCGCGGCAGCCAGTGCTGTGCGATGAGCAGGTGTGCGGTGGAGGAGACGGGCAAAAACTCGGTGATTCCCTCGATGATTCCGAGAATGATGATCGCAATCCAGTCAGGCATCGGCTGTTTAGAGACGAAAAATCAGATGTTGTCAAGATCCAAAATGGCTGATTAAAAACCCAACCGTCACATTTTTTAAACGGCACCGGAAGATTACCGTTTATTTTGTGATCGAAACGGCCTTGCCGTTGACGGGAAGTATCTTTCCGTCGGAGGTTACCCTCCAGCGGTATTTCAGTTCTTTTGTTCCGAGAAGGAGCATCAGTCTTTCGACCTCGAAACCGCCTTCAAATGGTGTCGTCGACCAACCGTGGTCTTCGACGCTGGGATTCGAAACCTGTTTGTCGAGATATTCCTGAACGGTACCGCCTTGGCTGCAGGGCAATTCTTTGACTCTCGATTCTGCTTCAACTCTATCCTTATCCATCTTTTCCATTGCCAGTGAGATAAAGGATAAATTGTCGGGTTTCATTTTCTGTCTCCCCTGACCATCCACGGTTTCAATAAGGGCACTGATTGGTTTCCGATCCAAAAATCGCCATTTTCTACAAGTTCAAGGATTCAGCGGCATTGCACGCAGGCTTACTCGTGTACACCGCAAAAGCGATTCCAGACCTGTCGCGCCCCAGGTGTGATTAACGCCGACCTGTCCCGAAGCAGGCGGGGGATTGCGAAAAAGGGCCATTTATGGACGGAAACTAATTCGTACTGCGACTACCATAATAATCGAGGTTTTGAACCAAAAAGGAGCGTCCATCATCTTTAAGATTCATAAAAATCTTTCCTGAGTTCTCCTGCCATTTTTTATCCGGAGGCAGCCATCTCAGCGAAAAATTGCCTTCGACGTCGACGGTTCCTTTTTGATTGTCATACGTATATTGCTGCAATTCTATACGGTACTGAATGGCTTCGGCCACATTAAAACTTTTTTGATATTTAGGTAAAAGGCTTTCAAATGGTTTGCCGTTTTCCAGTGCGCCAGGACCGAAAAAATTGGTGAATTTGTCCAAGTCTTTGGCTGCATACGTCGTGCAATAACTTTGTAAAAACGAGCGCAGGCGGCCTTCCAGCCGAACCTTAACCGTCTGCTCTTCGGAAGGTTGCTCCGTTATGACACGTATTTCTTCTGGCACATTATGTGACGGTTTTTCCTCCGTTCCCCGAACTTTATCATCCGTCGTCTTTTTGCTCGCTGCGATTCCTTCTTCTCGTTTTGGAGGTGAAGCCGTCGATTGGCCAGCCGCCATTTCGGTGGCAACACGTTTTGTTTGGTCTGAGCTCGATTCTTTGGTTTCAATCTGATCGCTCTCGCCTCTACTCGGGGCCGCCGTTTTAAGTGACGGTTTCGGTTCGAGGTCAGGCGTTTTATCTAACTTGACCGCTTTGCGTTTTTCCTTCAGCAACCAATCAATGACATTGGTTGGATCCACATAACCGGATGAGGGCCTTCTCAGCGCGGACTTTTCACTTTCAGTATCAGTTGCCGGCGGCACGGCATCGTTTTTTCGGCGGTCTGCGGGCGGATTGTCGGCCGCGACGGTTGGATCTTTTCCCGTGTCTTGCGGGGCCAGCGGCGGAGTATCGGATGGTTTTGCGAGGTCCGGTGATTTTTCAACCGGATGGCTGTCCTCATTTCGATCGGCGTCTTCCATTATGTCGACCGGTGTTTCCACTTTTTGATCCGGTTCCCGCTGCGGGGGTCTTAATCTTGGTTTATCTTTTTGAGGTTCACCAGATAATGGCGGCGGTAGAGGGACGATGCTGACCCTGGCTCGATTATCTGAAGCGGGAACTGGTAATATCGTCTGGTTGGCGGCCGTTTTCTTTGCGGTATCGATAGCGGGTTGAGGTGTAAAAGGTGGATGAGGCGTGGCAACGGCCGGGGAGAGGTCTCTTTCCGGCAAAAAAGCGGGTGTGCCATCGGTTCCGGGTGGGGCGCGACCGTCGTTAAGATCTTGCGGCGGAGATGTTGTCGTTGAGCCGGGCGCGCGGCCATGAGCGGTCTGCAAGTGACTCGGTAGGGTCTTGTCTATCGCCGGCGCGACCTTTTCCATCAGATCACTGTTCCATAGCGCAAAGAAGATAAAAAAGCCCGGCAGCAGGATCACCAGGGCCAGAATGCCGTAACGCTTGACGCCTCTCGTCGGTTTGGGCCATGGCTGGACATCATTCTGAGCATCAACCTTAAAGACTTCCGGGCGTGATATGTCTTCAGGTGGTTTAATCGCGGCCCGGAAATGACCGCCCGAAGCGTCATGGACGAGAATCCTTTCCTCACATTCCTTGATCATCCGGTTGTCGAGGATCTTGGCGTTCTCGGCGTACCCGCGCACGAGGGCGAGGTCGCAGAGAATATTGATCTGGCGAGGTGCCCCGTTGGAGAAGGAATGAACTTCGTGCACGGCGTCATCCGTGAAGATTATTTTTTTGGCCCCCGCCACCTGGAGACGATGAGCAATATAGGCGGCGGTTTCGGGTTCGGCCAATGGCTTGAGGTTGTAATTAACGGCTATGCGTTCCTTTAGCGCCCGGTTTGTCGGCTTCAACAGCGTTTGATTGAACTCGTTTTGTCCGACCAGAAAAATATTCAGAGGCTTGGTATGCCGGCATTCCATATTTGACAGAAGGCGAACCTCTTCCAGAACCCGGTCCTTCATGATCTGAGACTCATCGATGATCAGCAGGGCTTTTTTATCGCGGGTACAGACTTTATCCAGAAAGTCACCGAACATGTCGGTGAAGGTCTCCTTGTCACGCACCGGTCTGTCGATGCCAAATTTGCGTGAAACCAGATAAAAAAATTCCCTTCGCGTCAGGCCGGGGTCGGGCAGCCGGGCAACGACAACTCTTTCCTCACCCAGTTGATCGACAAGGGCGCTGACCAGTGTCGTCTTACCGGTTCCGATATCCCCGGTCAAAAGCAGCAGGCCCTTGTTCTCCAGCACCCCGTATCTCAATGTGGCGAGCGCTTCCTTGTGGTCTTGACCGAGCCACAGAAACCGGGGGTCGGTATTGAGTTGAAATGGCTTCTCGTGCAATTTAAAATGGGCGAGATACATGATCGGCCATTCTCCTGTTAATGTGTTTCAGGGACAATTATTGATCATCCTCTGCCGGCTCCAGCATCTCACCGGCTTCCATCCACATGACATTGATGATGCCGAAGGCGCAGGCGAGCAGTACGCCGAGAATCCAGGAAAAATACCACATGATGATTTTCCTCTTTAGTGTTATTCTGTCAATGCTCAATAGGCCGTGTGGGTTTCCTTCCGTATCTTATCCTCGGACAACTTGCCCCGCAGGACGCTGTAGACCCAACTGGTATAGAGCAGTACGATCGGTAGAAAAACCACGACCGCAATGAACATCAGATTCAAGGTGAGATGACTGGAGACGGCATCGTAGGCCGTCAGGCTGACATTCGGCTGGGTGCTGGAGGGCATGATGAACGGGAACATGGCCAGCGCCGCCGTCATGATGACCCCGGCCACGGCCGCGCCGCTGCAGACGAATGCCAGACCGCTGCGTTTTGCGGCCGAAAAGAGCAGGGCCAGCAGGCCCCCGGCAAAGGCGACGATCGGTGCCGACATCGTCCAGGGGCGGGTGGTGTAGTTCTGCATCCATGCCCCTTCGACCATCTCCACGGTTTTGCTCAGCGGGCTGACGACTCCGCCGGGATCGGGCATGGCGACGATCCGGAAGCCTTCGATGCCGGCAGCCTGCCATACACCTGCCAGCGCAAATGCGGCCATGAAAAGGGCACCGAACCAACGCGCCGCCTTTGCTGCCCGGGCGTTCAACTCACCCTCGGTGCGCAGCTGCAGGTAAAGCGCCCCGTGCATGACCAGCATCGACAGGCTCACCACACCGGCCAGCAAGCCGAAGGGGTTGAGGAGCCCCCAGAAGCTGCCGGTGTAGGTCGATCGCATGAAACCGTCGAGCTCAAAAGGAACCCCCTGGAGCAGGTTGCCGAAGGCGACCCCGAAGACCAGCGCCGGCACGGCCCCGCCGACGAACAACCCCCAGTCCCAGGCATTTCGCCAGCGGGGGTCGGCGACTTTGCTGCGGTATTCGAAGCCCACGGGGCGGAAGAAGAGCGCAAAGAGCACCAGCAGCATGGCCCAGTAAAAGCCGGAGAAAGCCGTGGCGTAGACAAAGGGCCAGGCCGCGAACATGGCGCCGCCGGCGGTGATGAACCAGACCTGGTTGCCTTCCCACGTAGGACCGATGGCGTTGAGCAGAACCCGGCGCTGCTCATCGGTTCGAGCGAGAAAGGGGAGCAGGGTGCCGACACCCAGGTCGAATCCGCCCAGCAGAGCGAATCCGACTATCAGCACGCAGACGAAGAGCCACCAGATAATTTTCAAGGTCAAATAATCAAACAGTAACGGCATTGTTCAATCTCCTTGGGCGGTCCGCTTTCAACCGGCCGTTTCCGTTGCAGTCTTCTGCTCAAAGTGGTAGTGGCCGGTGTGCAGGCTGCTGGGGCCGATGCGCACGAATTTGACCATCAGGTAAAGTTCGGCGGCCAGCAGTACGGTGTAGAGCACGGTCAGTCCGATCAGACTGCCGATCAGGTCGGCCGTGGTCAGACTCGAGGCCGAGAGAAAGGTGGGCAGCACGTTGCCGATACTCCACGGCTGCCGGCCGTATTCGGCGACGATCCAACCGGCCCATATCGCTATCCAGGGCAGCGGCAGACTGACCAGCAGGAACTTCAGCAGCCAGCGTTTCTGCTCGAATACGCGTCTGGCACAGTAGTAAAAGGCCAGGGCGATCAGAAACAGGAAGTAAAATCCCAGCCCGACCATCAAACGGAAACTCCAGAACATCACGGACACGTTCGGGATGGTGTCGCGGGCCGCCTGCTGGATCTGGGCCTCACTGGCGTCCACGACCCTGGGCGTGTAGCGTTTCAGGAGCAGCCCGTACCCCAGGTTTTCCTGCACCGCCCGGAACTGCCGGGCGGTTTCCGCCGAGCTGTCGCCGCTGCGCATTTTCTCCAGCAGACCGTAAGCCGTTATCCCCTTGCGGATCCGGCCATCGTGTTCGGCGATCAGCTCCTTGATACCCGGGACCGGTTCGTTCAGCGAACGGGTGACCAGAATGCTGCCCAGCCAGGGAATCTTGATGGCCGCTCGGGTTTTCTGGGATTCCTGATCCGGAAAGCCGAACAGAGTGAAGGGGCTGGGGGTCGGATCCGACTCCCAGTGGGCTTCCATAGCGGCCAGTTTGACCTTCTGGACCTGGCCGGTGACGAAACCGCTCTGGTCGCCCAGGACGATGACCGACAGGATCGAGGCCAACCCGAAACCGGTCGCCACGGCAAACGAGCGCCGGGCAAAGGCCAGGTCGCGACCTTTCAGCAAGTACAGGGCACTGATACCCAGGACGAACAGCGAGGCGGTCACGTAACCGGCGCCCACGGTGTGGACGAACTTAACCTGGGCCACCGGGTTGAAAAACAGCTCGCTAAAGCTGGTCAGTTCCATGCGCATCGTGTCAGGGTTGAAAACGGCGCCGGCAGGGTGATTCATCCAGCCGTTGGCCACCAGGATCCACAGTGCCGACAGGTTGGAACCGAGGGCCACCATGAAGGTCGTCGCCAGGTGGGCGCGCCGGCTGAGCCGATCCCAGCCGAAGAAGAACAGCCCGACGAAGGTGGATTCGAGGAAGAAGGCCATCAGACCTTCGATGGCGAGCGGAGCGCCGAAGATGTCGCCCACGTAATGCGAGTAGTAGGCCCAGTTCGTGCCGAACTGAAATTCCATTGTCAAGCCGGTGGTTACGCCCAGGGCGAAGTTGATGCCGAAGAGTTTGCCCCAGAAACGGGTCATGTCCTTGTAGACCTGTTTGCCGGTCATCACGTAGACCGACTCCATGATGAACAGAATCCAGGACAACCCCAAGGTCAGCGGGACAAAGATGAAATGATACATGGCCGTGAGGGTGAACTGTAAACGGGACAGATCGACGAATATTTCAGAGGGCGGCATGGTGAAGGCTCCTTTGGAACGGCTTCAATCCGTTTTTCATTGTTGACCGGCGCTTAATGGTTTAAATGATAAAAGAAACGATGTTCTTTTTTGCTAAAACTCCCCGAGGGCTCTATAACCTGTAACATCACGTAATATAAGCCCTCGGTCATTGTCAACGGTTTTGCAATGGAACCGCTTCGCACGGCGAGCGATAAAAACAGTCTGCGCTGGCTCATCAAGAACGCCCGTCCGGCGCATCTCTGGGTGCTGCTGTCGGTCGGCCTCGGTATGACCGGTGGTTTGCTGCTGGTGGCTCAGGCGGGTTTGCTGGCCAACATCATCCAGGGTGTCTTCATCGATCGCTTGCCACGCAACCTGCTGACACCTCTGTTTATTGGTTCGGCCGGGGTGGTCGTCATGCGGGCGGTTCTGGCCTGGGGGCGCGAGGCGGCCGGTTTCCAGGCCGGCGCCCGCGTGCGGGAAGAGACGCGCAGGGCTCTCATCCAACACATTTTCGACAGAGGTCCGGCCTACACCGAGCTCCAGAGAACCGGCGGTTTGGCCAGCACCCTCCTGGAGCAGGTGGAAGCCCTGCAGGACTTTTTTGCATTTTACCTGCCGCAGCTGGCTCTGGCCGTTATGATTCCGGTTGCCATTCTTGCTTTCGTTCTGCCCCTCAGCTGGGCGGCCGGTTTGCTGCTGGCCCTTTCCGCGCCCCTGATCCCGTTGTTCATGATCCTGGTGGGCATGGGCGCCGAGAGTATCAGTCAGCGCAACTTTCAGGCCCTGTCGCGTTTGAGTGCCCATTTTTTGGACGTCCTCCAGGGACTCGCCACTCTGAAGCTCTTCGACCGCAGCCGGGCGGAGCGCACCAGGGTGGCCAAGTTCTCGGCCGACTACCGCCGGCAGACCATGCGGGTGTTGAGAGTGGCGTTTCTTTCCTCCGCGGTGCTGGAGTTTTTCAGTTCCATGGGCATCGCACTGGTGGCGGTATACCTCGGTATGCATTATCTGGGATACCTTTCGTTCGGTGATTATGGTCGCCCCCTTACCCTGGCCGGTGGATTTTTCATTCTGCTTCTGGCGCCGGATTTTTACCTTCCATTGCGGGAACTCGGTACCCATTATCATGCGCGTGCGGCAGCGATTGGTGCTTCCGGGGAAATTTTGAAAGTTCTGTCGGACACGGCGCTCCGGTCTTCGGCCGGGACCGTCCGGCTGCCGCCGACAAACGCTGTCGGCGTATCATACCGGTCGGTGCACTTTGCCTATGACGCCGGGCGGCAGCCGGTTCTAAAAGGCGTTGATTTCGAATTGGCGGCCGGTGCTCACGTAGCACTGGTCGGCGCCAGCGGTGCCGGCAAGACCACTCTCCTAAACCTCTTGATGGGTTTCGTCGTTCCGACCGCCGGAAGTATTCGGATCAACGGGATTGTTCTGGAAACCCTTGCCCCCGAGCACTGGCGACGCCATCTGGCCTGGATCGGTCAGAATCCGGTACTGTTTCACGGGACCATACGGGAGAACATTCTGCTCGGCCGGCCGGCCGCAGTCGCAGCCGAGCTGGAATCCGCCGCCCGTGCGGCCAGGGTGCTTGAATTCTGCCACCATCTGCCCGCCGGTCTGGACACGCCGGTGGGTGAGAAGGGGTTCGGATTGTCCAGAGGGCAGGCTCAGCGGGTTGCGCTGGCCCGCGCCTTCCTCAAAGACGCACCGCTGCTGCTGTTAGACGAGCCGACCGCCGGCCTGGACGCCGAAAACGAACAGTTGGTGCTGACCGCCCTCGATGACCTTTCCAGGGGCCGCACCGTTCTCACCATCACCCATCGCCTGGAAAACCTGCGGCGCGCCGATCATATTGTGGTCCTGGAGAGCGGCCGCATCGTCGAAAAGGGGATTTACAAGGAATTGTTGGCCTCCGGCGGGGCCTTTTACCGACTGGCGACACAGGGTGCAGGAGAGATGGCCGATGACTGACCGTAACCGTTCTTACCAAGCTTTCGTCCAACTGCTGAGCCGGCACTGGAAGTGGATGGTTGCGGGGTCACTTTTCGGTCTGATTGCCACGACGGCGACTGTCGGCCTTCTGGCACTTTCCGGTTGGTTTTTGTCGGCAGCCGCCTTTGCCGGTCTGTCGACTACGGCGGCCCAGACATTCAACTATTTCTTCCCCAGCATCGGTGTCAGAATATTTGCCATCTCCCGAACCCTGGCACGCTATGCCGAACGTGTTTTCTCCCACGATGCGACTTTCCGGATATTGGAAAGCCTGAGGATCTGGTTTTACGAGCGGATCGAACCGCTCGCACCGGCGCGACTGATGCGATACCGCAGCGGTGATATCCTCAATCGCGTCTTGGCCGATATCGACGCTCTGGACAACCTTTACGTGCGGGTTTTATCACCGAGCCTGGTGGCCGGGCTCCTTGTTGCCGGGTTGACGGTTTTTCTCTCGCTTTTCGACCCGTTGATTGCCTTAACAACGTTGGGGTGGCTGGTTGTTGCCGGTTTTGGACTTCCCGTGGCGGCCGGCATCGCCGGTGCGGCCGCCGGTCGACGATTGTCCCATCTGATGACGCAGATGCGCATCCAAATCGTCGAAGGCATCCAGGGATTGCCGGAATTGCTGGTTTTCAATCACCGCCGGGATTACCTGGGCCAGATGGATCGAAACAACCGCAATCTGCTGGACGTACAGCGGCGCATGAGCCATATCCGGGGTGTTTCATTCGCCGGGATCACACTCACCTCCGGTTTAGCCGTTCTTTCGGCCATGTATCAAGGCGCGGCGCTGGTAAGCAGCGGCGTGCTTCACGGTGCCAACTTGGCCATGATTGCATTGACCGTCCTGGCTGCCTTCGACGCTCTGATGCCGCTGCCTTCAGCCTATCAATACCTCGGTCGCACACGGGAAGCCGCCCGGGAGTTGCTGGAAGTGGTCGGTTCCGAGCCGCCGGTGACATTTCTGGAGAACTCCCTTGCCGCCTTGCGTCACTTCGACGTGAGCTTTGACCGGGTAAGCTTTTGTTACACTGAAAACGCCGCTGACGCCGTTCACGACATTCATTTCCATTTACCGGCCGGCCAGCGCTTTGCCGTTTTGGGGCCGACCGGTGCCGGCAAATCGACCCTGGCGCACCTGATGGTCCGCTTTTGGGATGCGCAGAGCGGCAGTGTTCGAATTGGCGGAAAAGACATTCGCGGTTTGAATGAGCGCGACCTGCGGCAGAGCGTTTCTCTCGTCTCCCAGCAAGCGCATATGTTCAATGCCAGTGTGCGCGACAACTTGCTGATCGCCCGCCCCGGTGCCACGGAACCCGAGTTGTGGCAGGCGCTCGAGGCCGTGCGGCTGGCGGATTTTGTCAAATCCCTGCCGCAAGGCATCGACACCTGGATCGGCGAATCCGGACGCCTGGTCTCCGGCGGTCAGGCGCGGCGTTTGGCGCTGGCGCGGGCCATCTTGCGCGATTCCCCGATCTGGGTATTGGACGAACCGACTGAAGGGCTCGATCGTGCGACAGAGCGCCACATCATGGAGGCTCTCTTCGACGTCACCAGCGGTAGAACAGTCCTGTACATTACCCACCGGCTTGTGGGTCTCGATCGCTTGGAACGGATATTACTCATGGAAGACGGCCGCATTGTCGAGCAGGGGACCCACGCCGAGCTGCTGCAGGGCCGCACGCGCTATGCGGTCCTGCAGGCCGGGATAAAAACATGATGGAGAGGGCATTTCATGCCGAACTTCACAGAATTTCATTCCGCAATGGGTTTTGATTGGACCGGGTAACAGATAGAAATTCTCTGTGAAAATAAGGATCCTATAGATTACGCCGAGTAACCGGCTTTTAAAGCGCTCAAAACTCGCGCAAAAGCGAGCCTAAAACCGAACAAGGCTGGAGCTGTGAAAATAAATGAGCATTAAACTCCATAATCCCGAGTACGACCAAAGCCTTCTTATTGTTCGGTTCAATGCTCGCTAATGCGCTCAAACAGCTGATCACTTTAAAACCCGGTCACTCGGCTCCATAGTTTTACCGAGAACCAATGGGTAATTGTGAATATCGAGGATGACCGGGGGAGAATGCGATGAAGGAAAAGTTGAAGCATATTAAAATGATCTTAATGGATGTGGACGGGGTGATGACCGGCGGGGAAATTATTTACTCCTCGACCGGTGAGGAGCTCAAGGTTTTCAACATCCACGATGGAATGGGGATGGCGCTGGCGCGCATGGCCGGTCTCAAAACCGGCATCATTACGGGCCGAATGTCGGAAATGGTCCGGCGGCGGGCCGAGGAATTGAAGGCCGATGCGGTTGTCCAGGGCCAGATTAACAAGCTGGCGGCCTATAACGACATCAAGGCCCGTTTCAATCTGACCGACGCGGACATCGCCTTTATCGGCGACGACCTGGTGGATCTCTGCATCCTGAAACGGGCGGGTTTCAGCGCGGCCGTGGCCGATGCCAGCCAAGCAGTCAAGAGCGCCAGCGATTACGTGACCGCCGCCGCCGGCGGCCGGGGGGCCGTGCGTGAGGTGGTGGACTTGATCCTCGAGAGTCAGGACAAGCTTTCCCGCCTGGTGGCGCAGTTCTCACGATGACCGGCCGGGGTTCAGTCCTCGAACAGCTCCGTGCTGATGTATCGCTCACCGGTGCTGGCCAGGATGGCGACGATCGTCTTGCCGCGCGCTTCCGGTCGCGCGGCAACTTTCAGGGCGGCCCAAACGGCGGCACCCGACGAGATCCCGCCAAGAATACCTTCGGTTTTGGCCAAGAGTCGGGCGGTTTCGAAGGCGTCCTCGTTTGTCACCTGCACGACATCGTCAAGCAGCGACCGGTCCAGCACTTCCGGTATGAAGCCGGCTCCGATACCCTGGATCTTGTGGGGACCTTTCTGCCCGCCGGAGAGCACCGGTGAACCTGTCGGTTCCACCGCCACCGCTTTGAACGACGGTTTGCGCGGTTTAATGACCTGCGAGATGCCGGTAATTGTGCCGCCGGTTCCCACCCCGGCCACCAGAAAGTCCACCCGGCCTTCGGTGTCGCGCCAGATTTCCTCGGCCGTCGTCTCCCGATGGATGCGCGGGTTGGCCGGGTTGGCAAACTGGTTCGGCATGTAGCTGTCCTTTTCCGATGCCAAGATTTTCTCGGCCTTTGCAATCGCTCCTTTCATGCCTTCGGCTCCCGGTGTGAGCACAAACTGCGCGCCATGGTGCTTGAGCAGTTTCCGTCGCTCGATGCTCATGGTGTCGGGCATGGTGAGACACAGCCGGTAGTTACGGGCCGCACAGACGAAAGCCAGCGCGACACCGGTATTGCCGCTGGTCGGTTCGACGATGAGAGTGCGGGGCGTTATCAGGCCCTGCCGTTCGGCGGCCGTAATCATCGAAACGGCAATCCGGTCTTTAACGGTGCCAAGGGGATTGAAAAATTCCAGTTTGGCGAAGATTTTCGCTTCCAGGCCTTCGGCCATCCGGTTCAGGCGCACCAGCGGAGTGGAACCGATGGTGCTGCCGATGTTTGAAAAGTAATGCATCAGGTTCTCCTTACAGGTTCGGTCTATGGGCAACCGTCCGGCGACGGGCGTCCGGTATTAGGGTCCCAGCAAAAAATAATTCCACATCTTGCTGGTCTTTTGGTCCGTCTACTGCGTTACAGCCACCGACACGTATCTCGATATGCGCCGCTGGCTGTGCCTTGTAGACGAACCCAAATCCGGCGCAATCTTGTGGAATT
>JARFQH010000065.1 GCA_029287875.1 Desulfobacteraceae bacterium
TGCGCACCTTTGGAAAACCGTTCCAGCGCTATCGCGACCGGGCGGAGACCCAAGGCGGTGTTCGCTTCGAAAGGGGACGCGTTCATTCGGTGATGCACGACGACAGCAGCGGCGATCTGATCATTCGATATGTCGACACCGGCGGCCTTCTGCATGAATCCCGTCAGGACATGGTGGTCCTGGCTGTCGGGCAGCGACCGGCGACCGGTTCGGCGACATTGGCCGAGATGCTCGACATCCCACTAAACAGTTGGGGCTTTGGGCAGACGGTGCCGTTTTCCCTCACCCGGACGACGCGCGACGGGGTTTTGCTGGGGGGGTCTTTTTCAGGGTTGAAGGACATCGGAGAATCGGTCACGCAGGCGTCCGCAGCCGCGCTTGCGGCCTCTCGGACCATTCACGGCGCCGGCGGCGGGCTGGCCCCCGAGTCGGAAGCCGAAAAAGATTTTAGAGACGTTTCGCGGGAGGTGCCCAGAATCCTGGTGATCATCTGCTCCTGCGACGGGACCCTGGCGGAAGCCTCCGTGGTGGACGAACTGAAGCGACAGGTGGCCGCCGATCCATTGGTGGTGGGGGTGGAGATCATCGACAGAACCTGTACGGCCGAGGGATGGAATGACTTGGTCGAACGGGTGGGAAGTCGCCAGCCGAATAGGGTTCTGATCGGTGCCTGCCTGCCGTATGTGTATGCCCGTAAGATCCGGCAGTTGGCGCGCAAAGTCGGTCTTCATCCGTCTTTGATGGACGTGGTGGATATTCGCTCGTTGAATATCCCGCAGTCTGCCGACGTCCTGTCTTCCCAGTCGCATGGCGGCCCTTCTGTCAACCGGCTGCGTTCCGTGCTGGAAATGGGGCTGGCCCGTTTGAAGCGCGTCGATCCGTCACCGACGGTTTCGGTGCCGATTCAGCAGCGCGCACTGGTGGTGGGGGGCGGTATTGCCGGCATGACGGTGGCCCTGGCGATTGCCGATCACGGTTTTCCGGTGGAGATCATCGAGAAGGCCGATCGACTCGGCGGCAACCTGAACTGGCTCAAACAGACATTAGAAGGGCAGCCGATCCAAGACTTGCTGGCAGAAACCGGACAGAAGGTGGAAAAACATCCCATGGTGTCGGTGCGCAGCGGCAGCCGGGTTTTGGCCGCCTATGGGAATGTGGGACAGTTTTACACGACGATTGAAAACTCGGGGGGTGCGGTAGAGACGCTCGAGCACGGCGTTACGATTCTGGCCACCGGCGGCGACGAGGCCCGCACGACATCCTACGGTTTCGGTACCAGCCCGGCCATCATCACCCAGAAGGAGCTGGAACACAAGTTGGCCGACCGTTCCATCGACCCGCAGGTTCTCGACACCGTGGTCATGATACAGTGCGTCGATTCGCGCGAAGAACCACGCAATTACTGCAGTCGGGTGTGTTGCGCCTCTGCTCTCAAACATGCCTTGCAGATGAAGGATCAGAATCCAAACATCGCCGTGTATGTGCTGTATCGCGACATGATGACCTACGGTTTTACGGAAACCTACTACACCCAGGCGCGCAAAAATGACATCGGTTTCATCCAGTACAGTCTGGAAAACAAACCGCGGGTTGAGGTCAACCAGGGCGCTGTAACGGTGAACGTCTTCGAGCCGATCATCGGCAAGACCATCGAGATCAGCACCGATTTGCTTGTTCTGGCCACCGGAGTTGTTCCGGATCTTCCGGCCGATCTTGCCGCCGCTTATGGAATTGACCGCGACATGGATGGGTTCTTCCAGGAAGCCGAGTCGAAGTGGCGACCGGTCGATGCGCTCAAGGAGGGGGTCTTCGCCTGCGGTCTGGCGCACTCGCCGCGCTCGATCGCCGAATCGATCGCCACCGCCGAGGCCGCGGCCCAGCGCTCTCTGCGACTTCTGAACCGCAAGAACCTTCCGGCCGGTAAAGTTCTGGCACGGGTTCATCACAGTCTCTGCTGCCTTTGCGAGCGGTGCATCGAGGCCTGTCCCTACGGCGCCCGCATGCTGGATATCGATCAGCAGAAGGTGATCGTGAATCCGCTCATGTGTCAGGGCTGCGGAAGCTGCGCGACGGCGTGCCCGAACAAGGCCTCGGTCCTGGAAGATTTGCGGCAGGAGCAGATGTTCGATGTCATCGACGCGGCGCTCCTCTGAGGGAGGGAGAATGGGTGACTATTTGCTATTAACCGCCACAGGTTCACAACAAATTCCCTCTCCCGGGGGAGAGGGTTAGGGTGAGGGGATAAAATCGACGATATCCTTCAACCGGCCAAACGGGCATAACCGGCTCAACCGGCACAACTTCGTAAGGTGGGCGCCTCCACCCGGATAAGCGGTTTCGAAAGACGGCTGAAACTCGCCGCAATCGGGCTCTAAGACCGGACCTGGCCCGTTTTTAATGATAGTTCCGGATTAAGGACTGAAGATTGTACCTGTTTATGCAGCATCGACGTTGGGTCCGGTCCAAGACCCCGTAAGCGGCTCAGACAGTCAGCCGCTGTTCGCAACCGCTCATCCGGGCTCCGGCGCATCGTTTTAAGGCATCGTGGCGGCTCAAGGGCCCGTGAGCATTTAGTCATTAAAATAGAGGATATCATTTAACTGACATAACTGGCTCAACCGACTTATCTGACACAACCATTTTCGAGCCGCTCATCCGGGTTCCGGCCCATCATTCTCATTCATCGTGGCGACTCAAGGGGCCATGAGCGTTTACAAGGGGATTCGAAATGACGACGAAAGTCAAAGGTGAAATCGATTTTTCAGACGGAGCGGGCAGCGATGATTTGGCACCGGTTCGAAAGATGGTGCAGGCCTGCATCCAGTGCGGCACCTGCACGGGATCCTGTCCCAATGAATTTGCGATGGACGCCACCCCCCGCCGACTCTGGCGGCTGGTCCTGTCCGGCCAGAAAGAAGAGATTTTCCAGAGCAAGACCTTCAGCCTGTGCTCCGCCTGTTATTACTGCACCCTGCGGTGTCCCCGCGGATTACCGCTGACAGAGGCCATGGGCGCGCTCAAGCAGATAGCCGCGCGGGAAGGCCTGTCTCAATACCGGCAGAGCAGTCTCTTCTACAAGAGCTTTCTGGAGAGCGTGCGGCGCCATGGCCGGCTCAGGGAGATGGAATTCATGACGCTCTACTTCAACGCCATGAAGAATCCCTTGCTGCCGCTGCGGTTTGCGGCGCTGGGCATGAAACTGATGCTGAAGGGAAAAGTCGCCCTGCAAATTCCTTCCAAAGGCAACGGCGCACTGGCAGCGCTGTTCCGGAAGGCCGCGGAACTGGAGGAGGCCCCATGAAGTATTTATACTACCCCGGTTGTTCCCTCGAAGGTTCGGCCCGCGAATACGATCTGTCCACACGCGCCTTCCTGACCGCGATCGGGGCCGAACTGGTGGAAATCGAGGACTGGACCTGCTGCGGCGCCAGCGCCGCCGAAGCCGTCAGCCAGAACTTGGCGTTGGCTCTGCCGGCCCGCAACCTGGCACTGGCGGAAAAGATGGGCGGGAGCAATGAGATCCTGGTGCCGTGCAGCGCCTGTTATCTCAACCTCAAGGCCGTTGAAGAAAAGGTTAAGCACGATGTTGACCTCTTGGATCGGATCAATTCGATCCTCGCCGTGGAAGGGCTGCATTTAGCGGGACGGGTTCGCGTTCGGCACCTGCTGGAAGTGATCGTGCGGGACATCGGCCCGGATCTGATCGCCAAGAAAACCGTGCAGCCCCTGGAGGGGTTGTCGATTGCACCCTATTATGGCTGCCAGTGCCTCAGGCCTTATTCTGTTTTCGATGATCCGGAAGCGCCGCAGTCGATGACCCCCATCCTCGAAGCCGCAGGAGCGGCAGTCCATCACTGGGACATGGGCGGTAAGTGCTGCGGGGCCTCGCACATGAATACCAAAATGGCGGTCGGTATGGAGCTGGTTCGTTCGATCCTCTCGCGGGCCAGGGGGGCCGATGCCGTCGTGACGGTCTGCCCCATGTGCCAGATGAACCTGGAGGCCTACCAGGGCAAGATCTCGAAATTAGACGGTAAGAACCTTGCCGTTACCGTGCTCTACCTGCCCCAGCTGCTGGGACTGGCACTGGGTCTCTCGGAGCAGGAGGTGCGGCTGGATTTGAATTTGGCCGTGACGGCCGGCTTTCAGCAAAAACTGCGTCACTCAGAACCCGTCCCCGCTTGAGCCGGAGCGCGGGGCGACCATCCGGCCGAACAGCGTCGGGGGCATTGATTGCGGCACATTCGTATGGTCAATTTAATCAAATATTTTCACCATCGACTGGTCACCAAGCTCATCCTAACCGTGGGTTTGACGCTGTTGCTGTCGATTTCGACCTGGGCTTACTTCAATATCGATTACCAGAAAGAAAAGCTCATGGATGAGATCGTCCAGTCGACCGACCGGCTGACCAACACCATCAAGCTCGGTGCCCACTACTCGATGATGCTCAACTCCCGCGACGACATCAATCAGATCATCAACAACATCGCGCGTCAGAAGGAAATCGAGAATATCCGCATCTACAACAAAGAGGGGGAGATAAAGTTTTCAAATGAGACGTCGGAAGTCGACCGCATGACCAACATCAAGGCCGAAGCCTGCGACATCTGTCACCGCACCGAACCGCCGCTGACCGACCTGAAGGTCAGCGATCGGATTCGGATCTTCAATTCGCGCAAAGGTTACCGGCTGCTCGGCATCATCAGTCCCATTCGCAACGAACCGGGGTGTGCCACCGATGCCTGCCATGTTCATCCGGAGGGCAAGAAGATACTCGGCGCGCTCGATGTCGTGGTCTCACTGCGTGAAACCGACAACGAGATTCTGACTGCGGAAAAAGGAATCATCGGGCTGGCGATGGTGCTGTTTCTGCTGACCTCCACCATCATCTTCATCATCGTCTTGAAGTTCGTCAGTCAACCGGTAAAAAGGCTGATCGACGGAACGCGGCAGATCGCCAAGGGCGACCTGAACACCAAGGTTACCATCGACCAGGCCGACGAGATGGGGCAGCTGGCGGTGGCCATCAATCAGATGGGTAAGGAAATCCAGGAAAAACAGGCCGAACTCAACAAGCAGCGCGATGAGTACCAGACGTTGTTCGAACGCACGCCTTGCATGATCACGGTGCAGGACCGTGACTACAGGCTCCTGCGGTACAACCAGGATTTCGCCGAGCGGTTCGATCCGCGGGTCGGCGATCACTGCTACAAGGCTTACAAAGGACAGGGCCATAAATGTGTCAATTGTCCGGTCGAGCGGACATTCATTGACGGGCTGCCCCACAACGGAGAAGAATCGGGAGTCAACAAAGACGGCACCGAAGCTCACTGGATCTTTCGGACGTCTCCTATTTTCGACGCCGACGGGCAGGTCGTGGCGGCGATGGAGATGAGCATCGACATCACCGAGCGTAAATTGCTCGAAAAGAAATTAGAAAAGTCGGAACGCAAATACCACGAAATCTTCAACAACATCCCCAATCCCGTGTTTGTGCTCGATTTCGACACGCTTGAAATTCTCGATTGCAACGAAAGTGTTACCACCGACTACACTTTTACGAGAGGCGAGGTTCTCAACACTTCCTTTCTGGACCTGTTCGCGGAACAGAATAAGGAGAAATACCGGCGCCTGCTGCGGTCCTCGAAAATGCTGAATCAGGTCAAGCACAAGGGCAGGGGGGACAAAACCCTTTTCGTCAACATCCGGATCTCGCCCTCGGACTTTCCCGGCAAAAAAGTCCTGCTGATCACGACAAGCGACATCACCAAGCGTCTGGAAGCCGAGCAGCAGTTGATCCAGGCCAGCAAAATGGCCACCCTGGGTGAGATGGCGACCGGGATCGCCCACGAGTTGAATCAGCCGCTCTCGGTGATCAAGACCGCCAGCAGCTTCTTCGTGAGGAAAATAAACAAGGGCGAAGACATAGACCATCAGATCCTGCATTCGATGCTGGAAAAAGTGGACAAGAACGTCGACCGGGCGAGCAACATCATCAACCATATGCGGCAGTTTGCACGCAAATCGGATTTGTCCCTGGATAAGGTCCAGGTGAACGATGTCCTGAAAAACGCCTTCGACATCTTCAGCCAGCAGTTGAAAGTCCGGGGTATCGAGGTGGTGTGGGATATTGACGGCACGCTGCCCAAGATACTGGCCGACCCCGGACGGTTGGAGCAGGTCTTTATCAATTTGCTACTGAATGCCAGGGATGCGATCGAGGAAAAAAGTGCCGCCAGGAGCGAGTCGGGAGAAAAGATAATCACGCTCAAAACCTGGCAAGATGGTCAGCAGGTTGTCGCGGAAGTGCGGGACACCGGTGGCGGAATTCCCAAGGCCATCGAAGACAAACTCTTCGAACCCTTTTTCACCACCAAACAGGTGGGGAAGGGGACCGGTCTTGGGCTGTCCATCAGCTACGGAATTGTCAAGGACTGCGGCGGCGATATCAAGGCCGTTTCCCGAGACAATGGGGGGGCCGTTTTTTATGTCACCTTTCCCATTCCGCCCGCCCGGAAAACGACTGCAACCGACGACCACCCTCACGAGCAGATGCCGGAAGGGCCCATGACCGGTGTCAGGGGAACCCCATGACGAAGGAAGAAGGAAAAAAGTGGCCGATCTTACTGGTGGATGACGAAGAGGACATCCGCGATGTGCTCAGTGTGTCGATTACGGACATGGGCTATACGGTCCATGAGGCCGAAACCGGTGAGCAGGCCATCGATATTTTCCGGCAAATCGATCCGCCGATTGTGATGACCGACATCAAGATGCCGGGTATGGACGGGATCGAACTGCTTCAAAAAATAAAGCGCGAAAACCCGGAAACCGAGGTCGTGATGATCACCGGACATGGCGATATGGACCTGGCGATAAAGAGCCTGAAGTTCGAAGCCACCGATTTTATCACCAAGCCGATCAACGTGGAGGCGCTGGAGATCGCCCTGAAGCGGGTGCAGGACAAGATTGTCATGAAGCGGCAGCTCAAGGCCTACACCCAGAATCTCGAGGCGCTGGTGCGGGAAAAGACCGAACTGCAGGATCACCTGTCATCCCTCGGTCTGATGATCGGCTCGATCTCTCACGGGATCAAGGGGTTGCTGACCGGGCTGGACGGGGGTATGTACCTGGTTGAATCCGGCTTTTCCAAGGAAAACCAGGATCAGATCAAAGAAGGATGGGAAACGGTCAAGCTGATGGTCGATCGTATCCGCAAGATGGTCCTTGACATTCTCTACTTTGCCAAGGAAAGGGACCTGCGTTGGGAGCGGGTCGACCCCCTTAGTTTCGCGGAGGACCTCGCCGCCACCTTTGCGCCCAAGGCCAAGAATCAGGATATCGAGTTTGTCCGGGAATTCGATGAGACGGTCGGTGAGTTCGAGATCGATGCCGGCTACATTCATTCGGCCTTGACGAACATCCTCGAAAATGCCGTGGATGCCTGCACCAAAGATGTCGCCAAGACCTACCACAAGATCGTTTTCGGCGTTCGCCAGGATGCAAACCACGTGATTTTTGCCGTATTCGACAACGGGGTCGGCATGGACGCCGACACCGTTTCCAAGCTCTTTACTCCTTTCTTCTCTTCCAAGGGTCGCCGCGGAACCGGTCTGGGACTGTTTATCTCCCATAAAATCGTCCGGCAGCACGGTGGTGAGATCCAGGTCAAATCCACCCCCGGTCAGGGGACGCTTTTCACGATCAAGATTCCGAAAACCCTTCCGGAGTCGGTGAAGAACCCGGCGGCTGTAGCCAAATAGCTTCCATCCACGTTATCATTAAAGGCGCTGATCAATTTCCCTTTCGGAAATGGGACATTTTCTGCAAATTCAAGGAAATCATTGATTTGTGTGTAGGCATACTACTGTATGCCGCACAAACGATTTCCAGCCCTGTCACGTCTTTAGTCACGTCTTAGGCGTGATTGACGCCAGCCTGTTCCGAAGCAAGTGGGGAGTTGCGGAAAAGGACCATTTGTGGACGGAAACCTATTAATTTGACAAGAAGGTATAACTGTTATACCAAAAAATTTTACGGTTCAAATACGACAAAGCAAAAAGTTAAAAACTGAAAAAAGACCCGAGACGAAAAATTGGATTCGAAGAAGTCAAAGAAATTTGGACACCATTACCATTATGTAGACGTTCGATCCGATAATCTTGAACAATTTCGTGTGATAGGGTGGGTAAAGGATAAATTGTTTACCGTCATATATGAGGCCAGAGAAGATATGGCAGGCGAGTATTACCAGCTTGTAACACTTTGGAAATCGACAAAACAGGAGGAAGAATTATATGAGAAAAACAGCTAAAAAAAAGAAACCCACTGCCGACGAGATTGCTGAAAAGGCGATAAGCGGCGAAGATATTTCCCGGTTTTTTACCAGTAAAGGCGACATGAGGCCCTCGCTTAAAAGGGTAAATGTTGATTTTACACTGGATATGATAAAGGAATTAGATGCCGTTGCAAAGGAGTTAAACATTAGTCGTCAAGCCGTAATCAAAGCATATCTGCGTCAAGCTTTAGACCAGCATTATTTAGCCCGGCAAAGTTCGCCGTAAACATTATAGAGTGTTTCGGTTGCATGGCCATAGGGACGTCGGAGTGGCCCAATAATGCCTGAACGTATTTCCTGATCCAGTCGCAATAGGCCCGTTCGGTATGGATCGAATAATGATGAAGTCTCATGAAACATCGAACCTCATCAAGCAGCTTTTCCTCTTTTTGTGTCGACATTTGATATAATATGAAGTAGTTATGGTTAAAATATCTAATCCTCGACCAGCAATACCAGTTCAATCCTTGTAAATCGAGGCAAATCGATTAGCAGGGCAAACTTGCCCGAATGTCCGATTATCAGGGTAAATTGACTTGATAATAAATGGTTGGGCTATAAAAATTGGGGGAAAATACATGAAACTGTACTGGGTTACAACGGAGGACCATGACGAAGACTGGTTCATCGTTGCTTCATCTATAGAAGAGGCGTCTAAATATCACGAAAATATGGAAGGCTATGATCCAGGTGACGCAAAGGCAGAAGAAATACTGGATATTCCGGAAGATGTTCCTGCCGAAACCGGTTGGCCTTCTGATGAACTTTTACTTGAGGTAGGTGCTAAATTTTTACTCAATGATCAATCAAGAGTCGTAGAAATTGCAGGAAGGAAGTTTTGCGAGGGCATGTTGGAAGCTACTCTAAATGAGATTAATGATGACTTATTCGAGGAACATGGTGGCGAGCGGCTGAACAAAACGAAAAAACCACTGCTTCATTAATGTTAATTGGTTTTAAACTCTTGCATAAATTCTTTATATACTTAACAAATCAGGATATTGTCTGAAACATGCCACGAAGAGCCGAATAGATGCACCCGGTGCCTTGCATCA
>JARFQH010000070.1 GCA_029287875.1 Desulfobacteraceae bacterium
GCATACCTCATTGTCATAAACCGTGAAAATGAAATGCCCGATTTCGAAGATGTCGAAATCGGGCATGATGAAAACAGGGGTGGATAGAACTGCAGAAGAAACGAGGGCAAATTTAACAAAGAGCCTTGCACCTCATTTAAAGCAGACCGGACGCGCCTATCGGCCCTCAGGGACCGCCCCGCAAATAGGGAGTGTCCGGAATGAGCGAAACCGTTTTTTTGGTTTTATCGATATTAATAACCACCCGATCGATGCTGGAATAAAAAATTCCTACCTTTTCACCACCCGGTCCCATTACATAGGCGCCATACGGCTCATAATTGTGATCCGTCCAGATCCAATAGATCATCTTTTTGAACTTTTCGGTCTTTGGTTCCAGCGGTTGCCAGAATTTAGACTTAAGGGTGTATCGAGGGTCGATCCCCGCGATGGCATATGGCATATTGTCGCGACCTAAATAGTAATAAATATACCCGTCATCTACCTGATTGTTTTGGAACGCCTTGGTGAGAGACTGGTCACGTTGAAGCTTGCCATAGTTATCGCAACCGGCAAAACCTGAAAAAAGAGTAAAAGCTGCCAGCAGGGCTGTCATTTTGCTCTCGAAGGACAATTTCAGTCGATGGTTTTTCTTCATTTGTCACCTGATAAATTCGTATCCGCGTAATGATGCGGCTTGACGTGGCGGTCTTCCTGTCGTTATTATCCACACAAAGGAACGGAAAGGAATTGGGAGCCGGATTCTTTTATATTCACCTGTCGTCTCGGTTGCTCCAAGAGGTAGGGCGCGACCTACCGTTCGGTAACGAAAAATGTCGGCTATGCCGACGACCCACCCGGTGGTATCCGTTCGAGGAGTTCCGATGGAACTGGCAAAATTTAAACCGGCTGTGCCCAAATACAGTCTTATGGCCATGGCCGGGTTGCTGTGGACCACGGTGGGACTGGGGCTTTGCCGGTTGGGTTACAAATGGGTGAGTCTGCTGCCCGGCGCGCGGGCGATATCCTTCGGTATGGCCGGCGTGTTCCTGGCTCTTATTGCCTATCGCTTCAGTTTTTCCGGAATTGCGGCCAAAAACATCGAACGCCTCTGTCGTTTGCCGGACAAAGGCTGTCTGTTTGCCTTTCAGGCTTGGAGAAGCTACCTGATCATCGGCTTGATGATTGGACTGGGTCTTGTCCTGCGTCACTCTCAGATCCCGAAGACCTACCTTGCCATTGTCTATTTCGCCGTCGGCGGCGCATTGATCCTGGCGAGTTTCCACTATTATGCTTGTCTTTGGCGGACGATGGTGCTCAAGGAAACCTGCGGGCCGGATTAAGGGCTCGCTTAAAAATAACCTATCATTTTGGATGCCGATGCATCCCGTTCCGCGTTTGCAAACCATCTGCCGACCGGACGGCGGTGTCAGGCAACGGAGCGCTGCCGCAGGGCTTCAAAGAGCCTTGTGGTGACCGGTCCAACCTGGCTGTCGCCGATGCGGTGGCCGTCTATCGTCACAATCGGCAGCACCTCCGTGACGGTGCCGGTTAAAAATGCCTCTTCGGAACCGTAAAGTGCGTCGGTTTTGAAAAAGCGCTCCGAAACCGGAATGTTCAGCTCCCGGCACAAATCGATCACCACCATCCGGGTGATGCCGGGCAGGATCTGCGGTGTCAGGGGGTGCGTTATCACCACGCCATCGGCGACGATGCAGATATTGGAACTGGTGCCTTCGCGCACCACCCCTTCAGGTGAGACGAATATGGCATCAAAGACACCGGCAGCCAGCGCTTTCTGCTTGGCCAGAACGTTCGGCAGCAGCTGAACGGTTTTCAGATCGCAGCGGCCCCAACGAATATCCTCCACGGTGATCGCTGCGGCTCCGTTTTTTCTCAGCTCAGGCGGTTTTTCCTCGATTTCGCGAATGGTCATCACGATTTGAGGGTGGACACCATCCGGAAATGCGTGGTTGCGGGGCGATACGCCGCGCGAAATCTGAATGTAGATGCCGGCGCGTTGAATTTCGGCTTTTTCAAACAGCGTCAGCACCGCCTTCCGAAGGGTTTCACGGGATACCGGTGGGAAAGACAGTCCCTTCAGTGAGCGGTCGAGACGATCCAGGTGCTCTTCGAGGTAAAAGAGCCGACCGTTGTAACTGGCGATGAACTCGTAGACCGCATCGCCGAATTGATAACCCCGGTCCTCGATAGGGACCAGCGCTTTGTCGATCGGCAGAAATTCACCATTCAGGTACGCCAATTCTGGCATCGGTTGTCCTCCTTCTCTTTTCAGTTTCAGGCGGGTCGTTCTGCGGCTGGAATCCTTTTTGCCGCTTCAGTCCGGTACCCGTCCGGTTACTAAGGGTCCCAGCAAAAAATAATTCCACATCTTGCTTGTCTTTTGGTCCGTCTACTGCGTTACAGCCACCGCCACGTATCTCGATATGCGCCGCTGGCTGTGCCTTGTGGACGAACCCAAATCCGGCGCAATCTTGTGGAATTATTTCTTACCGTGACCCTAA
>JARFQH010000057.1 GCA_029287875.1 Desulfobacteraceae bacterium
CGTACTTGCCGATGTAGACGGCGCCGAGCATTGTTTCGACATCGAGATTGGAGGCCATCTCGCAGGGAAAGGTGATGGTCGGAAAGCCCACCGTGCGATTGGCATTTTTCAGCGCCGCTCGCCGGATCGCCACCTGGTCGGTAAAGGACTGCTTGATCTCCCTGGAGCCCGGATCGAGAACCAGGTCCTTCAATCCCATTGCGGTCAATTTGTCCGAAAGGGGAATCAAGGCTTCAACCGAATCGGCTTTGACCGCCAGGGGTAGATCGTTCTCCTTGGCCAAAGCGCCAAAGGCGTCGACATTAGCCGCGGTAGCGGCGTACATCAGGGGTCTCTTGAACTTGCAGGCCTCGACACCGGCCTTCATCACCTCGGGATCCTCGGTCATCAGGATCAGGTTGAATTCGGAGGTTTCGGCGATCGTTTTGGCTTTTGCGGCAAAGGCAGCCGCATCACCGCCGACGTCCTTCAGTGCCACCAGTTCCGGACGCAGGTTCAATCCAACCCGTTCGAACTGAAAGGCGTTCCAAACCTTCAGTTTGGCCTCCAGGTCGGCCTGCGAGATGTCCGAACCGACAAGGGCGGCCAGGCCCGTCTTGTTGTAAAAGGTTTTTTCGTGACGGCTCAACACAAGTTCACCGCCGACGGTCAATTTACGGACGCCTTGCCCGATCACCACCGGCCGGATGGGCGGTGCGGAAGCCTCGGCCAGTTGTTCGCGGGCTTCGTCAGATACATAGGGACAGCTGTCGAGTTCAGCCTTGCCCGAAGCCAGGTTCATGGCAAAGGCCAGGCAGGTCGGAACCCCGCATTCCTTGCAGTTGGTCTTCGGCAGGAGTTTGAAAATCTGAATACCGGTTAATGCCATTTTTTTCTCCTTCAGTCGAGTTATACGAGTTGCCGGTTCCGGGTCGTGCACTGCGGCGGGCGGTCGGATATCGTCAACCGCCGCTCGCAGCGCGCAACACGCGACATAACGTAACGGGTGTATTTACTGGATCAACGGCTCCATGGAGAGGGCCGGGTGCCCCTTTTCCTGCAGGAAGGGCATAATCTCTTCCTCGGTGAGCCCGACGGTCTCATCGGCTATCTTATCGATCAGGTCCGGAACACCCATTTCAGTTCCTCGCTTGATGATCCGCTCCTTGATTTCCTCCTTCAGGCTCTTGGGCATCCAGACCATCCGCAGCAGGCCGCCGTCTCCGACAAGGAACTTGCCCTGGGTGATGTTGAACTTCGAGTGCCCTACGAAACCCGGCGAGGAGGCACCGCCGCCCATGACACCGGCCAGGGTGGTGAACTTCATACCGCAGGGGGTTTCCCCGGTGTAATCCCGGTGTACGGTCATGACACCGTTACAGGCCGGCAGCATGGCCGCGATGCATTCGCAGCAGCCGCAGGTGGTCATCGGGTCGATTACCATGGAATAGAAGTTGTAGTGATCGATGGCCCCCCGGGAAGCTTTTCTGACGAACTCGTTGACGCCCTTCCACTGACCCAGCTTCGGGTCGAGGCACTCGCCCTTTTCGATCGGCTGGTTGGGACCGGTGGGGTTGATCTCGAAGGAGGCCTTGCAGTCCATCCAGTTGTAAGCACCGCAGAGACCGGTTCTCTCCGGGCTGACCGTGCAGACGTGCGTGGGCGCGAAAGACTGGCAGAGGGTGCAGGAGTAGTATGTCTCCACGTCCTCGTCTTTCATCTTCTCCACCCGTTCGTCTCTGGTCCTGTATTCGCCCCGGGCACGCTTGGTGAGCTCGTCGACTTTTTTCTTGTCGGTGATCAGGGTGACCTGAACCTTGTCGAGGATGTTGCCGAAATCCTGGTGGAACTTGGCATGCAGCACGACGCCGATATCTTTGATGGTGAACCCTTTTTCGATGGCCGCCTTGCCGACACGCACCCACGCGATATCCCGCTGACCGATGTGCATCACGCCCTGGATGTAATTGATTAAATGGTGGATCTGGCGCTCGATGATCGGTTCGAAATCGGTCTGGAACTGACGACCGGCCACCTGAACGTAAATGCCGAGCGGCAGGGTCTCGCCTTCCTTGATGTCGGTGACGTTCGGACCGTCGATGATCACCTTGCCGTCTTCGATCTCGTTCATCTCGGCCATCTTGACCAGTTCGGTGGCCTGGGTCTTGCCGCCGCCCATCTGGCAGAACAGATCGGCGCCGCGCACCCGCTCGCCCTCGTAAGCCGGACCGAAGGCGCAGGGAATCTCGATCTGAGACACGGTGGTCTTCAGGCCGCGGACCTCCACCGATTTTTCGACCATCTTGTCGTGCGGAACGTTGGCGACGACGTGCTCGTAGGTGCAGACACCCGTGGGCAGGATCTCGGGAATGTCGGTGTCGGCCAGGGTCGGGAAGCCCCAGTTGACCGCACCGGCCGCCGCCGCCGCCCATTCGGCGTTTACATCACCTAAAGCGTTGACGAAAGCGAAGATCCGGTCCTTGTTGTAGAGCAGCATCTTCTTGTAATCACCGGGCTTGACACCGCCGAAGGCCATGGCGGCCCGGTTGGCGAACCCGAGAGCGAAGACGGCCGATGAAATATCCGGGCCGAAGGGAACGATGCGGGTGTTCCAGCCGACCTGAACCCCGGCCTTTATGAGTTGCTCGATCACGGTTGTGCCGTTTTGGTTGGCCGCACAGAAAATATAGAGGCTGCGGCGCTGATACTCTTCCACGATCATCTTGGCGGTTTCGGGATCCGGTGCCGAACCGACGATGGCCGCAAAACCGGGGGCCGAACCGTCGACGAACTCCACGCCTCTCTTGCGGAAAACGGTGTCGTCGGCCGCTCCGAGCCAGATCTTGCCGGCCTCGATGTCCGGTTCTTCGGAGTGCAGATAAAAATCGGGCTCTTCCAGATACCGCAGCGCCTCGTCGAGCTCGAATGCCAGGATGGCCGCCATACCGGCATCCAGCAGGGGTCCAAGATACGGCAGGTGATTATGGCCCTTGACGTGGGGCGGCAGCAGTCCGCGGGCAAAATCGAGGGGCTTTTTCATATCCTCCAGCGTTTCGACCTTCAGGCCGATCAGGGAATAAATCACCGGCAGGTAGTAAGCCGTGTTGGGAAACCCCACCTGGGTGTCCGCATTGTAGGTCTGCAGGGCTCTCTTGTACCTTCCTTCAACCTTGGAAACGATATTGTAGCCACCCTGGATAGCGGCGAATGCAACGAGTCTTGACATACTTTCTTCCTCCTTTTCTGAGGTCGTTAAAAGTGAAAACTGTTATACTGTTATATCGTCAGGCTTTTCAAATGCCGTTCGCTCCCTGCGGTTCCGGCATACGGCCGGATCCGGATGCCGGAGCCTTTAGTCGATGCGCTTGTGAATACGGTTCAGTTTGTAGAGCATCTGTTCCAGCTTGCTCTCCTGGTCTACGGCCGGTGTCACACCCGCCTTTTTCGCCTTGGCGGCTTCTTTTTGCTTGGCCTCAAGAGCCGCTTCCTCAGCGACCTTTCCCTTGTCGGCTTGCTTGCGCTTGGCATTCAGGGCTTCGCGCTCTGCCGCGCGTTTGGCGCGGATTTTGTCTTCCTCTGCCTCGACTTTGGCATTGGCTGCGGCCGCGGCCGCGGCTTCCGCTTCAGCCTTGGCCTTGGCTGCGGCCTCGGCTTTGCGCTTGGCCTCTTCCTCGGCCTTGGCCTTGGCTTCCGCGTCGGCCTTGGCTTTTGCTTCGGCGTCGGCCTTGGCCTTGGCCTCCACGTCGACTTTGGCCGCCTCTACTTTTGCCTCCGCCGGTTTGGGTGCTTCCGCCGGTTTGGGCGCGGCTGCGGGTGCCGGTTTGGGTGCGGCTGCGGGTTTGGCCTCTGCAGCCGGTTTAGCCGGCGCTGCCTTGGCCGCCGGCGCTGCCTTGGCTGCCGGGGCTGCCTTCTTCTCGGCTTCGATGGTCAGGTCCGGTTGCGGTGCCAGCGACGCATAGTCGATGTCGACATCGGCCACGGACTTTTTGATGGGGGCCACGTCGGCCGCGGACCCGCCGTCAGCAATCAGGTCGATGTATGACTTGACCATTCGGATGGCCTCGGGATGGCGCATGATCAGAATGTTGCTCCCGGCCGTCAGGTAAGAGACCGCCGCGGTGGCTTCCATGAGGATGGCCCGCCGCTCCGGGTCGCCCAGAATGGGGGCGCTGTCCGCCGGCTGTTTGGCCTCTTTGCACTTCCAGACCTCGTTGGCCACGTTGTTGATGATCGGCAGCTGCAGTTTGTCGTCGCCCTGCGTCAGAGCGGCCATGCGGATGCGCTCCATGACGGAGTAGGAGTACTCCAGACCGTACCCCAGGCCGCCTGTCGTTGGATCGATGATGATCCGGTCGCTGGACACACCGAGGTTTTCGAGCAGGATGTTGATCTGTTTGGCGAGGTTGACGTCGATGGGTGACGATGAGATGATCGTGTGTCCGTAGCCCATGGCCGCGGCGCCGATGCCCTTGTGGTTCTTGTCTTCCACCGGCCCCATGACCAGGGACTTGTCCTGGCAGGTTTCGGCCACTTTTTTGAGGACCTCCTCGTCCTTCTGAACGTTCGCGCATCCCCACACGATCAACGGCACGTCGATGGCGTCGGCCACTTTTTTAACCACGGCGGCCGCGTCGGCAGCGCCCCTGTTCTGGCCGTTCGGATCGATGCTCTTCAACTGGAGCACGATCAGTTCGGCGCCATAGTCGTCGACGCATTTTTTGGCCCAGGCGGCCGGGTCGGCAATCACATCCTTGAACGGACTCAAGGCGGCTTCCGCCCAGTCTTCCGGCTCCATGTCCCAGACTTCCATGGCGATTCTGGGTTTGTTGGGCACTTCACCTTCAAACTGGTAAAACGGATAGCAGTTTTCTCCGCCGACGGTCACCGCCTTCGCGCCTTCCCCCAGGGTGATCTCCTTGATCTTTCCCGTGTACGATTCCTTGTAAAATTCGAAGCCCAATGTTACCTCCTTCATCTCAATAAATTTAGTCATTCGATGAGGTTATGCTCCACGCGAACTTGCGCACACCAACCGGGCAAAATGAGAATACCCGGAGAATCGAAGTTTTACCCCCCCTTTCGTCTTTTGAATTTTCCGGTCTATTCACTATTCTACAAAGTAGACGAATTACAGCAGGTTTTTATTGTTTTTATAATATGATGTAACAGCCCGAAGGGCTCTGGTGATGTCGTTGCAACAGATGAGGGAAAGTCAAGCCGTAAAAGGTTAAAATTGCCCATCGCATTCAATTGGATGTTGCCAAAAACGTTT
>JARFQH010000096.1 GCA_029287875.1 Desulfobacteraceae bacterium
GATGGTTTTGTCAAGAGAGTTCGAACCGCCGCCGTCGGATGCGAATACAGCAACACCGATGGCAGCGAGCGCCAGGATAGCCTGGGTCAACTGAAGACCGGCGAAAAGGTGCGTTTGATTTGGGGGGCGACCGGCTCGGGAACCAAAAATACCGTTTACCTGGTGCGCAAAGGCAAGACCAAGGAGCTTGCGATGCCCGACTGCTTCGGCCGCTTGAGTGACAAGGTCGCCGCAGAAGTCATCCGACGGCTGACTCAGGACAACATCGTCACTGCGGCAAAAGTGGTCAAAATTACCGGCGGCACGCGCAAAAACCCGCGCCTGGGTTGCGTGTTGGAATTGTCGATGTATCCAGGCCCCGAAAAGAAAAAAAAGAGGTTTTCGTTTTTTTAGTTGATTTCCCGCGTCTTTTGAAACTTTATTTCCGGCCATTTTTCCATGTAGTAGCCGAGCTGCCACTCACTGGTTGTTAGAAACGACAAGCACCCCTCGGCATCTCTGGCCAGGTTGGCCGCGTTCGCTCTCTCGAATTCAGCCAATTTTTTCCGATCCCCACTGTCGACCCAGCGGGCCACGGCAAACTCGACCGGCTCGTAAACAGCCTCCACGCCATATTCCGCCTTGAGCCGGGCCATGGTCACCTCGAACTGCAGGAGACCGACAGCCCCCAGAATGGTGTCATTTCCTCTTAAAGGCCTGAAAACCTGGACGGCACCTTCTTCCGCAAGCTGCGTCAATCCCTTCTGAAGATGCTTGATCTTCAGAGCGTTTCTCAGGCGGATCCGTCTGAAATGCTCAGGGGCGAAGTTCGGAATACCGTTAAATTTTAACGGTTCTTTCTCGGTAAACGTGTCGCCGATTTTGATGGTTCCATGGTTGTGAATCCCGATGCTGTCCCCGGGAAAGGCCTCTTGAACATTCTCCCTTTCCTGCGCCATAAAAATAGTGGCATTGGCAAGAGCCATTTCTTTGCCGATCCGGTGGTGAACGACCCTCATCCCTCTGGTGAATTTGCCCGAGCAGATCCTGACAAAGGCAATCCTGTCGCGGTGGGCGGGGTTCATGTTGGCCTGGATTTTAAAGGCAAAGCCTGAAAAAGATTCCTCGTATGGCGAGACGTCGCGGGAGGAAGCGGTCCGCGAACCGGGATGGGGCGCCATTTCCACGAACCCGTCGAGCATCTCTTTGACGCCGAAATTGTTGATGGCACTGCCGAAAAAGACCGGTGTCTGGCTTCCTCTCAGGAATTGATCGATTTCGAAGGGATCGACGGCACCCTCGATCAACTCGATGTCTCTGCGCAGATCTTTGGCCTGCCCATCCAGAAGTCGGTCGAAGGCCGGATCAGACAGATCCGTGATGACGACTTCTTCCTGCAAGCGGGTTTGGTTGCCGGGTTTGAAAAGGTGCAGCTGTTTGTGAAAGAGGTCGTAGACCCCTTTGAAACTCTTGCCCATGCCGATAGGCCAGGAAAGCGGCGTGCACTCGATCTGTAGTTTATTTTCGATGTCGTCGAGGATATCGAGCGGTGCCATTCCCTCACGATCGAGTTTGTTGATGAAAGTCGTGATTGGGGTATTGCGCATCCGGCAGACTTCCATGAGTTTTTCGGTCTGCGGTTCCACTCCCTTGGCGTTATCGATCACCATCAGGGCGCTGTCGACAGCGGTCAACACCCGGTAGGTATCCTCTGAAAAGTCTTGATGTCCTGGTGTGTCGAGGAGATTGATCTCAAACCCTTTGTAATTGAACTTCATGACCGAAGTGGTAACGGAAATCCCCCGCTCCTTCTCAATCGACATCCAGTCGCTGGTCGCGTGTCTGGTGGCATGCTTGGCCTTGACCGCCCCGGCCTGCTGGATCGCACCGCCGAAAAGGAGCAGCTTTTCCGTTAAAGTCGTCTTTCCGGCATCGGGATGACTGATGATGCCGAAAGTCCGTCTCCGGTTAATTTCGCTTCGGTACGGCTGATCCATGACTCTTTCTTTATTTTTGAGCGAGCACTTAGTCGCGCACATCCGTCACAGCGCCTCCCCAAACCGGTTGTTCACCGGCGATGCGCACATCCGGTTTGCCTTTGCGGCGACGGATGACCCTGGTTCCGCATATTCTGCTTTTGGCGGGTGAATTTTCCAGGCCGACCCTTTCGGCCTGGGCAAACAGTTCACATAATTTGGCTTCGATCATTCTTTTCTTGGCTTCGTCCATCAATTCTTTTCCTGTGTTTATGGTAATTGTCCGTCCAAACGGTCGTTCCCCATCAATAACACATCCGGTTGTAACCGGTCATCGAAGCGTCCGAAGACCGCTTCCCGGACCGCTAAGTTCCACAATTCATCCGCCAATACCAGGTATGACGAAACAAAAAAAGAAAAATGGGAAAAGTGTCGGGCGGTGAGTACCGCTTTTTATGAGGGGGGTTAGTCTTTTGTCTAAGGCATATGAAGAATAATAAATCACATGCTACGGTTTGGCAAGTCTTAAATAACCGGTGGTGTGTTTCGGAAACCGTTGCCGAATCGGTCATCCAGAGCCTCACATTTCATGAATATTTTTCCGGAAATCTGGTAAATATTTATACATCCAGAATATCTAAATGCATTTGGCTATTCGTTCTCGTGGCCACTTGAACTTTGGCTGTTAGAGAAAATATTATACGATCATATGTCACCGTCTTTAGACGACCCAAGTGGTGGAAGCACTCGCCCACAAATCGCGTATTTCCATAATTTCTAAAAATACCAAACTTTTACGGTTGACAAATTGTCAAATTCGACTAAAATATATCACCTGAGTTTACACATTACGAGAGGGCAAAATCACCGAGCGGTGATGATGCAAAACCATGGCGCTAAGGGCTCGCGAAAAAATAAGTTATTGATTTTGGACGTTGAAACGTCCGGCCGAAAAGGCGTAAAATCGCATGAATATCTGGATATTCAGGAATTTTGCACCGGCAGCCGGACGGGATGCATCGGCGTCCAAAATGGTAAGTTACTTATGAGCAAGCCCTTATGGCGTCGGCCATGACAGCGGTTGTCCAGCGTCGGCGTTTTAGGGGAACTCACTGATGAGTCACATTAGATTTTCCCTATCCGCCTATTCTTATTTACACCCGCTGTCCATACATCCCGCCACCACTCCTCCAACCAGGTAGGTGGAACCGTGCAGCAAACCGAAAATTCGATTGCATCTCAATTGCGCGCTCCTGACGCCGAGACGGAAACCGACTCACTCGATAGACCCTTGGACGCTGCAACGATAAGAGCCGTTTTGCCGTTTGCCGAGCCTTACTTTTGCAAGGCTAATGAGAACGTACTGAGCCAAGGCAGCGAGTCGCGTTGTTTTTACTATGTCGAGCGAGGTACGGTTGAGGTCTCCTACTCCGAACAGGGAACGAAAATCCTGGTGTCCTTGATCGGGGCGGGAAATTTTTTCGGTGAAATCGGCTTTTTCGACGGGACCTCGCGGGTTCGAGACATTCGCGCCACCGAAGAGGCCGTGATCCTGCGCTTTGACCCGGAGACCCTGTCCCGAATCGAAAGGGAGAGACCGTCACTCTACGGACGCTTCCTGACGACTGTCATTCGGAAAGTCTGCTCCAAATTCCGTGGAATGCTCGACGAACAGGCCCCCCTGACCGCCTACGGCGTCTCACTTTCCGCGGGGCGACGCAGCTTCAGCATGCCCAAGGCGCTACCGGAACAATTCTTTCAGACCGATGAATGGCGCTCGGTCAATCGGATCATCGAAGAATTCAAGTCCCAGTTCTACCACTTGTCGTACACCATGCAGCAGGACGCCTCGCCGGAGCTGACCGAGGAAATGCGGGCACACGGTTATCGCGTTCTGGGACGGTTCAACAAACACCTGCAGGAATTTCAGAACATCCCAAGCGATCCGGAAACCGAAGACCTGATGTGGGGCTACGTGTTCAAGGAGATATTCCCCTATTTCATGCGCAGCCGGTTCGCCGAAAGGGCCTATTTCAAACCGCGCGGTTACGCCGGAGATTATCTTTTGATGGAAATGATTTATCGCGGCAGGCCAAATGGTGACGGCAAACTCGGCCGATTGGTGGACGGATGGTGTTTGAACACCACTGCGGCCAAATCGGTTCGTGGAAGGCGCAAGCTGATCAGCCGGGAGTTGACCGCCCTGTGCTGGCCCTTTTTGACACAGAGCAGACCCGTGCGCATCATGAATCTGGCTTGCGGCCCCAGTCGCGAACTTTTCGATTTTATCGAAGGCTGCGATGCCAGCGATCTGGTCGAAGCCCTGTGCCTCGATATCGACACCGAAGCCCTGGCCTATACCCGGAACCAGGTCGATCCCGGAAACCACCGCGCCTCCATCCGGCTGATGAATGAAAACATCGTCAAGTGGGCCCTGGGTCGCAACCGACAGGCCATCGAAACCCAGGATATTATCTATTCGGCAGGTCTGACCGACTACTTCGATGACCGTCTTTTGGAAGCCCTGATCCGGCGCTGTCATGAACATCTGAAACCGGGCGGGGTGATGCTGATCGGTAATTTTGCCCCCCACAACCCGGAACGGATGTTCATGGACCACATCATGCAGTGGAAACTCAACTACCGGGACAAGGATGCCATCGTCGCTCGGGTGACCGGCAGCCCCTTTGGAAATAATGTCGAGGTCCTGGCCGAAGCGGAGGGCGTCAACCTGTTCGTCAAAGCCGTTAAAACTTAATGAACCGGAAAATCCAGCAGAACGGGCGCCAAGCGGAGTCTCTCCTGCCGCCGGCGGCTGCAATGGCAACCAGCAGCGGCGCGGCGGCGTCTAAGCGTTGCAACGCCGGTTATCATCTGGAAACCCAGGAATTGCTCTATCATCGGGTCCGCGCCATCCTCTGGGTGGGCGTCGTCCTTTATCCGCTGTTTACCATCCTGGATTTCGTGGTGGCCAGGCAGCACCTCGAGTTGTTTGTCGCCTACCGGGTTGTCTTCGCCCTGTTCTGCCTGCTGTTGCTCTGCTTGTTGCGTCTCCCCGTGGGACGCCGGCATGTTTTTTCGATCAGCATCATCGCCTACGTCGCCGGCGGCTGCACCATTTCGATGATGATCGTCAAACTGGGAGGGTACGACTCGAGCTACTACGTCGGCATCCTGATGGTGCTGGTAACTTACAACGCCATGCTACCGCTGACCGTTCGCCAGGCGATCCTCTGCGGCGCACTGCTCTACGTCATATACGTGGCTCCCATCCTCCTTTTTTGCCAGCCCACGGCCGACGGCCTGGACCTCTTTTTCAGCTACAACTTTTTTTTCGTCTTCCTGTACGTGATATCCGTGTTGCAGTGCAGCGCCGAAGCCAATGCCCGCAAAACAGAATTTGCCTTGCGCACCGAACTATCAAATCTCAATGACAAGTTGGCCTACCACGCACAGAACCTCGAACGCGAAGTCGACAAGCGGGCCAAGGAGTTGGAAGAGTCCGAACTGCAATACCGGGAACTTTATGAAAACATCGTCGACCTGGTCCTGCTTGTCGATCGCCGGGGCCGAATCTTGAAAGCCAACCCGCGTTTTTATGAGACTCTTGGCGCTGCAGGTGGCGACGGTGTCCGCACTGTCGTCTTCCGGGACATTATACACCCGGATGATGCGCAGTGGGTCGAAAACCAGCTTCAGGCCTGCCTCGCGGTGGGAAAGGATCTCAAGGGGCTTCAGTTCCGGGTAAGAACCCGGGAGCGCGAGGTGCTCGATGTGGAGTGCAATGCCCGGCCTATCGGTGGCAAAGAGCGCACAGTGGGCATGCAGATGGTGATTCGGGACATCAGCAAGCGCAAAAAACTGGAAAGCGAGTTGCGGTCCTCATTCGAAAACCTGCGGCAGGCACGGGCCGCCACCATTATGGGACTCGCCAAGCTGGCGGAATTCCGGGACAAGGGCACCGGCCGACACTTGGAGCGGATCTGCCGATATACCCGCATCCTCGCAAAGGAGCTGGCCCACAAGCCGGCCTATCGCGGCTATATCACCCCGCAATATCTTGACGATATCAGTCTGTCGGCCATTCTGCACGATATCGGCAAGGTCGGTATCCCGGATGCGATTTTGCTCAAGCCGGACCGGCTCACCAGCGCCGAGTTCGAGGTGGTCAAGAACCATTGCATCCTGGGTGGCAACGTTCTCGAGGCTGCCGAATCCCAGGTGCGGGGTGAGTCATTTCTCACGATCGGCAAGCAAATCGCCTACCACCACCATGAAAAATGGGACGGCTCCGGCTATCCGGCCGGGTTGTCCGGCGAAACGATTCCACTGTCCACCCGTATTGTCGCCCTGGCCGACGTCTACGATGCACTCACCTCCCGACGCAGTTACAAGAAAGCGTATAACCACGAAGAAGCGGTGGCGATCATCGTTCGCGAAAAGGGGTGCCACTTCGATCCCGACGTTGTCGAAGCCTTTCTCGCCCACGAAATGGAGTTCGACAAGATCCGCCGGGAAATGCAGGACAGCCAGGAGGAACCCCGCGAAACACGCCGTATTTCCGGTCTATAACATTGCCGGTACCCAACATCCGCCGCCGATCAAACCACGTCGAACTTAAACTGTTTGCGCCCACAAAACGATTTGTATTATTGTACGATAATAATAAGGCTGTCATGAAAATACTGCTGCCTTTTTGAAAGGTTACCGATTGATATCGACAGGCGACAAAGCATCCGACACTGGCCGCCGACTGAGTCGCGAGCGGACTCTCGTACGGCACATCGCGCGGCAGCGACGTCCGGAAGAATCGACCGCGAATCAAATTGTCGCGGGTGAAGCCAAAATCGATGAATGCTTGTCCAGTCGCCTCCTCATCATGCTGACATTCATCGGGATCCTGCTCACCGCCTGCAATCTGTTTACCCCGACTATGCTAATGGCCCCGGCCGAGACTCTTCCCCGGACTTTCTCTTTGTACACGGGTGATACGGAACCGGAACAGCACTGGTGGGAAAGTTTCAACGACCCGGAACTCAACCATCTGGTTTCAACGGCACTGACCGGGAATTTTTCTCTGCAGGAGGCCTGGGCCAGGCTGAAGCAGGCCAAAGCTATTTCGGTCCAGGCCGGAGCCGAGCGCTACCCCCAGATGGACGGGGTTGGGAATGCGCTGGTCGGGCGGGAAAAGTTCACAGATAGTTCTTCCAACAGCTTTGGTATCGAAGACTTCAACCTGGGACTGGTTGTCGGTTACGAGGTGGACCTGTGGGGCCGCATACGGGCCCAGAGGGACGCGGCACTTCTTCAGGCCGCGGCCTCGCGTGAAGACGTGAACACAGCCGCCGTCACCATCGCCGCCGAGGTAGCGAACCGCTGGATCCAGATCATTTCCCAACGCATGCAGAAGCAACTTCTGGAGGAGCAGCTGCGGATAAACGAAACGCTACTGGAACTGGTCGATCTCCGCTTCCGGATGGCAATCGTGTCGGCTTTAGACGTCTTCCAGCAACAGCAGGTCGTTGAAGCTGTCAAGGCCGAAATCCCGCTCGTCGAAAGAGATGAAGAGTTGCTGCGCCACGAACTGGCGATTCTTTTAGGCCGGCCGCCCCCTACCGAACTGGGCATCACCCGCTCGAAGATGCCGCAGCCCGCGGCTCTGCCGCCCACGGGACTGCCGGCCGACTTGCTGGCGGCCCGTCCTGACGTGAGAAGCGCGGGACTGCGACTCGAAGCGGCCGACTGGCAAATCGCCGCTGCGCGGGCCGCACGCCTGCCGGCTCTGAGCCTGACGGCCAGGGCCCGGTATGGCCAGGGCGATCTCGATCTGCTGTTCAGCAACTGGCTGCTGAGTCTGGCGGCCAACCTGACCGTTCCGATACTGGACGGCGGCCGGCTGGCGGCCGAGGTTGACCGAACCCGGGCGTTGGCCGATGAAAACCTGGCGGCGTACTACAACACGGTTCTGACGGCCGTCAAAGAAGTCGAGGACGCTCTGGTCAGCGAGGCCAAACTGCGGGAGCACATTCAGGGGCTTAAACAGGTGGTCGCCTCTGCCCGCAACGCACTGGAAGAGGCGGGCGTGCGCTACCAAAACGGATTAAATGACTACCTGCCCGTATTAACGCAGCTGCTGACGGTTCAGGGTCTCGAAAGAGACCTGATCCGGCGTCAGGCCGACCTGCTCATCTCAAGAGTCCAACTCCACCGGGCCTTGGGTGGGACGTGGCCGCAAGAGCTAACACCGTTTGAAATGCAAAGGGAGAACATCGGTAACCGCAGCCCCGGTGAATCGTCACAAGGATAACCATGATCCAAGACCGAAACCGTCCGGAAGTGTCGTTGGAACCACCCCCGGTGCGCTGGTGGAAAAGGCTGTTGCGCATTCTGACCGCCGTGGTCATCGTCCTCATTGGAATTACCGGCGCTACCTATTTGCAGAAATCGGCCTCCAAACCCCAAAGACGTCCACCGGTGAAGTGGGTACCGGTGGTTGAAACTCAGCCGCTGCAAAGCATGGCCCACCGGGTTGTCGTCACCGCCATGGGTGCCGTTGTGCCGGCCCGTACGGTCGTGCTCGAATCTCGAGTGTCCGGCCAAGTTGTGGCCATAAACCCCGAGTTTGCAGAAGGCGGCTTTCTGAAGCAAGGCGACAGCGTCATTCGACTGGACGATGCGGACTACAAACTCGCCCTGGCACAGAGCAAGAGTGATCTGGCCAAAGCCGAGTTCGAATTGAAGTTGGAGTTGGGCCGTCAACAAGTGGCACAGCGGGAATGGCAACTGCTCGGCAGTACCCGCAAAGGGAAAGAATCCGAATCCGATTTGGCACTGCGCAAACCGCATCTGGACAAGGCTATGGCCGACGTAGAGTCCGCAAAGGCCACGGTTGAAAAGGCCGCCCTCGATCTGGAGCGCACCCGAATCAACGCGCCCTTCAACGCCATTGTACAATCGAAATTTGTCGACGTAGGATCTCAGGTTTCCGCTCAAAAGCCTTTGGGCGAACTGGTGGGGACGGATGCCTATTGGGTCCAGGCGTCGATACCCGTCGATCGCCTGGAGTGGATACAAATTCCTCAGTTGACCGGAGAGACGGGATCCGTCGCAAAGATTCATTATGCCGGTGGACACGCCGTCGAAGGAAAGGTGATTCGGCTCATGGGGGACCTGGCCAGTGAAGGTCGCATGGCCCGTATCCTGATCGAAGTCAAGGATCCACTGCGAACTAAGCCGGGCCGACAAACCGTCCCTCCCTTGTTGATCGGAGAGTATGTGCGCGCGGAAGTGGAAGGCCGCCAATTGGATGGTGTATTTGTCGTCCCGCGAACGGCATTGCGAGACGACAGTACTGTGTGGATCATGAACACCGACAGAACGCTCTCCATTCGAACGGTGGCGCCTGTCTGGAGAGATGAGCGAACAGTGGTGCTGCAAAACGATTTGCATGCCGGGGAGTTGCTCATCGTTTCGGATTTGCCCGCCCCGGTGGAAGGCATGGAACTGCAGCCGAAGCCGGCTCACAGCCAGGCGTCCGCAACCGTCGACGTCACTGAAGATCGAAAAAACGAGGGCCCTGAACGTGAGCGACCCTAAAAACCGATCGGTACCTGCCGATAAGGGCCCCATATCCTGGATGGCCGGTCATTCAGTGGCCGCCAACCTGCTCATGCTCGTGCTGCTGCTGGGAGGCTTGTTCTGGGTTACCCGCATCAAGCAGGAAGTTTTTCCCGATTTCGAACTCGACATCGTGACCGTCACCGTCCCCTATCCCGGGGCCAGCCCGCAGGAAGTGGAACGGGGCATCCTGCTGGCCATCGAAGAAGCCGTATCCGGTCTGGAGGGAATTGAAAAGGTCACCTCTAAAGCCCGCGAGGGGTCGGGTACCGTGACGGTGGAGATGATCGAAGGCGAAGACATTCAACGGCTGGCACAGGACATCAAGGCCGAGGTGGACCGGATCTCTTCATTCCCGGAAGAGGCGGAAGAACCACAGGTCACCATCGCCTCCCGCAAACGCTATGTCGTCTCTCTGGCCCTATACGGCGATCAAAACGAACAGGTGTTACGGGAGTACGCCGAGGTCGTGCGGGAGCGCCTATTGCGGGATTCCGATATTACGCAGGTGGATTTGAAAAATGTTCGTGCGCATGAAATCACCATCGAAATCCCGCAGAACACGCTGCGCACCTACAACCTGACCCTCGCCGAAGTGGCGCAGCGCATCCAACAGGCCAGTGTGGAGGTGCCGGGGGGTGCCATTAAAACCCCCGGTGGAGACATCCTTGTGCGCCTGAAGGAGCGACGGGACTTCGCACGCGAATTCGGCCCCATTTCCATTATCACGGCAGCTGACGGCACACGAATTTTGCTGGAGGACGTCGCCGTTATCAAAGACAGCTTCGAAGAGACCGACAGGGAGGCCACATACAACGGCCAGCCGGCCGTTCTCATCGATGTTTACCGTGTGGGGGAACAAACCCCCCTGATGGTATCCGATGCGGTCAAGCAGGTGGTGACGGAGTTGAAAGGCACCCTGCCCGCCGGGTTGTCCATCGATCTGCGCAGCGATCGATCGGAAATATACCGCCAACGGCTGGGGCTCCTGGTCAGGAACGGCATTCTCGGACTGGCCCTGGTGTTCGTGCTGCTGGCCCTGTTTCTGGAACCGCGGCTCGCATTCTGGGTGAGTCTGGGCATTCCCATATCCTTTTTGGGCTCCCTGCTGTTTCTGCCCACCTTCGGCGTCAGCATCAACATGGTTTCCATGTTTGCCTTTATCGTCACCCTCGGCATCGTGGTGGACGATGCCATCGTGGTGGGGGAAAACGTCTACTTCTATCGCCAGAGCGGAAAACCCTGGTTCGAGGCCGCGGTTACCGGTGCACGTGAAATATCCATGCCGATTGTTTTCAGCGTGCTCACCAATATGGTGGCCTTCGTTCCCATGTTTTTCGTACCCGGTTTTATGGGCAAGGTGTTCAAGCAAATCCCCGTTGTGGTGGTCTGCGTTTTCTTCATATCCCTGATCGAAAGCCTGTTGATTCTTCCCGCCCATCTGGGGCATCAAAAAACCCGGCGGTCTTACGGCATTTTCGGATGGCTCGAACGGGGGCAGGAACGCTTCGGCCGGGCCTTCCTGCGGTCGGTGGATCGGGTCTACGGTCCTCTGCTGGGCTTGATACTGCGCTGGCGCTACGTTTCGCTGGGAATGGGGATTGCGATTCTCCTCATCACCGTGGGGTATATTCGCAGTGGACGCCTGGGCTTCGAACTGTTCCCCAAAATCGAATCCGACTACGCGTTTGTCAGGGCGACCCTGCCCTTCGGCAGCGCGTTTTCCAAAACCGAGCGGATCCAGGATAAACTGGTTACGGAAGCCGAGTCGGTGGCAGCCGCCAACGGTGGCGCGCAATTGGTGGAGGGGATCTATGCGGTTGTGAATGCAAACATCGCCACGGTGCGGGTCTACCTGCAACCGCCGGGGGTTCGGCCTTTGTCCACCACGGCTTTCACCGATCTCTGGCGCCGGCAGGTCGGGCAGCTGCCCGGGTTGGAATCGCTGCGCTTCGAGTCCGATTCCGGTGGTCCGGGCAGAGGCGCGGCCATCAGCATTGAACTCAATCACCAACGCTTGGATCTTTTGGAGATGGCGAGCGCCGATCTTGCCAATGCACTGACGTATTTTCCGAATGTGGAAGATGTGGATGACGGATTTGCGCTGGGCAAACAGCAGATCGATTTTCAGGTGCGCCCCGAGGCGCGCAGCCAGGGATTAACGTCACAGGCAGTGGCCCGGCAGGTGCGGCACGCCTTTTACGGCGCCGAGGCCCTGCGCCAGCAGCGCGGCCGCAACGAAATCAAGGTCATGGTGCGACTGCCGAAACAGGAGCGCATATCAGAGTACAATCTCGAAGAGATGATCCTGCGCACACCGG
>JARFQH010000107.1 GCA_029287875.1 Desulfobacteraceae bacterium
AAGATACCGGGCCCGTCTACTGCGTTAAATCCCCCCACACGTAACCCCATATGAGAAGGTCGATGTGCCTTGTAGCCAAACCATACTCCGGCGCAATCGTGTGGGATTATTTCTTACCGTGACCCTAAGATCGGGATCCTCTGGTTTCATAAAAAAAATCAATTTGCGCTGTGGCGGCCGGGCGTCTTGGCACCCGGCCGCCACAGCGCAAATGTGAAAATCAACGCAATCCGATCAGGCCCCGTTTGCCCAGCTCGCGCAGAAACCGGGTAACGGCCAGTTCCGCTTCCCGTTGCTGCAGTCGGTGTTTTGCGGCGAACTGACGGATCACATCGCGAACTCGGGTACCGCCGTCCAAAAGCTCCCAAACCTCGGTCCCCAAGGCATCCAGTTGCAGTTTTTTAAGGTATGTGCCTTTGGGCTTTCGTCCCAACCGCCTGACAAATCCGGCCAACCACGGACGGGAGGTCACCGGATACGACAGCTGCAACTCGCCATTTTCCGAGCGGGACTCCTCGACCCGATCGTTCTTGATCGGAGTACACTCGAGGGCGTCTTCACGGCTGGGCAGTCCGCTCTTTTTCTTTCTGCTAAGCATTTAGAACCCTGCGGGCTACTGCGATGCATGAAAATTCTGATGGAAGTTAAAGCGGTTTTGTCAGTTAGGTCAGTTGTGTCAGTTAAAGAATTTCATCGATTTTACGTTAAGGCCACCACGGGTTACGGGTTCTGTGTTGTCAGGTTACCCTGAGTTTCGAGTTTCCAGTTTCAAGTTTCTATTTTCGTGCTAAACTGTCGCATACGTTTTGCAGATCCCATCCAGAACCCCCGCTTCAATCGGCTGCCGGTCTTCCAACCGCACGCCGAGAATGCGGTTTTTATCCACTTCGTGCCACAACCGCAGGCTGCGATAAAGGGGGTGCCGCTGAAGTCGCCGGTACAAACGAGGAAATAAACCGCTCGGGGACCCGTATTCCAGTTCTACGGTCAGCGGCGATCGCTTTTTAAACCTTACGGATCGGTTTGCGGACAGTCCGAGGCATCTCTGCTCGAAACCCTCCAAGCCGCCGTCCTTGAGGAGCACGGCCGCCGGACTCCAGCGCAGCAGTGTGAGCTGCGACTGCCGGTTTGTGAAAGACAGTTCGTAGGCACCGGCTTCGAATCGAAACCGCTTCAGGTGGTAGGTCGCCGGCACTTCGGCGACAATGTCGAAAACCGACCAGAAGGTTTTTCGGTCATCGGTGTGATCGTCAAAAGAGGCCAAAACCCGGTCGGCTTGCTTGAAAGGCCGCTGCCCAGTCGTCTCGAAGAATTGCAGCAAAACGGCCTTTCGGCAGCCGGGGCAGTAGAGTACGGCGCCTCGACCGCCGATGCTGTTGGTCTGCCAGGCAAATCCGAGACTGTCGTAGCGCTCGATGGCCCGGGCCCAATCTGTCGGCAGCTTCTCTTCCCGCAAACTCCTGCGCAGCTGCCGCCCCTGGGAAGCGGCCAGGTGTTTGAGCTGGCTACGGAGTTTAAATTTTCCCTTCACCGGTGCCCACTTGACCTCCATTACCGGACCCCTGGGCGTTTCCAGCAACAGATAGCGGTGGCCGATTTTCCCGATTTCCCAATCCATCGGGGTATCGAAACGCACACCGTTCCAGGCGATTTGCCGCCATTTCATTGGCTCGGCATATTTGAAGCAATCGGCCACAATCTAGTGCTCCCGGTGAAACCGTTTCTCTTGGGAGGATCAGTACTGAAGGCTGCCGAGGCTTTTCAGAATCAGCGCAAAGCCCATCGCAAACATGCCGGTCAGCCCCATCCCGCATGAAAACCCGGCCAGCAGGACCGGTGCGTACTGCCGCCACATAGCCCCATAGCGCTTCAAAAAGAAAAACCGTCCCAGCAGGGCGCCAATCACCTCCAGTATAAACCCGTGCGGCGTCGACTGGCCCAGTCCACGAACCACGCCATAGATCAGAAGAACCGGCAGCCCCAGAACCGCCAGCAGAGCGTAGGTCACCAGCCCGAACAGCAAACCGCTCATCACGTAACTGCCCCGCAGGGCCTGAAAAAAAAGTGAGTTGCCCTCCAGGGTGGCGGTCTGCATCAGAAGAGTGTTCAGGGCCTGCAAATGCCAGAGTTCCTGGGCATAGGGGTAGTTGCTGGAGGGAATGGGGGCCAGGCGCCAGATAAACTGCGAAAACAGGAGACTGGCAATCATGACCACCGGGAAAACCACGATTTCGGCCTTGATGATGCCGCGCAGGCTGGTTCCGGTCAACTCGATTTCGCGGAATTGCACCGTGGCTTCGCCGTAGTTGTGGATCGGTATGGGCGCGTACCAGATTTCGATACCCTGGTAACCGAAGAATCTGGCGCCGGCTATGAAGCTGGCTTCCCGCACCAGTGGCAGGCTGACGAATTGACCGGCGATTCCTTCCATTCGGGCGGTGATGTAAGAGACAAGGGGGGTGTAAACAAAACCGTACCCGAGGAAGAAGATCCAGGGAAAGTTCGGCACCAGCCAGACGCATAGCCCTACATAAGAGAGGGTCGAGAACACATAAATCCCGATGGAAATCCAAATGTTGATATCGCCGCGCTCGGAATGCGAGCGGAACAGGTCCCTGAAGCTGCCTCTCTGCCCGGCTCCCTTTTCGCCAAAGGACCGCAGAACCGCCCATATGCCGATCGCGGCGATCGCAAGGCCGAGACCGATACCGAAGCTCATGTAAAAATCGAAATTATTGGCAAAAACCGTGTCGACCGTCCCCATGCCCTCGTGCCAGCGATACAGGATCCCGTGCCGAAACAGGACCGGATTGGCCGCGATGGTGATGATCACGCCGATCAAGCCGCCGATAACCGCCCAGAAAGGAAGCACCATTCCGACGAACAAGAGGGTCAAATCCAGCTGAATTCCCGTCGCCACCGCCGGCAGCAACCGGTCCGTATAGTGCGTCAGTTCGATCCAGGGTATCGGGATGAGGCGGATCGGTTCCATGAGCAGCAGACCGGAGACGGTGGGCAAGAGCACATAAATGGCGCCGAACGTCAGGCCGATCATCCCACCGATGGAAAAAACCCGCCACTTCCAGCTCTTCTGCTTGTCCTCGGTCGATTCGGCAAGGGCCATCGTCCCCAAGGCACCCACCGGTGCCATGGGAAACGGCAGTTTTTCGACGTCCGAGGTGATGCGATAGAGGGTGTACCCCAGTCCGAAACGATCGATGCGCTGTATGAGTTGGGTACCGAAGAGCAAAAGGATCGGTATCAACCAGTCCCGGTGGAAAAAGTTCCGTTGCACCAGGGATTCCGAATCCGACAGCGGGGCGACCCAGCTCGGGATAAACTCCGTCAAGCCGAGCATGCGGGCAGCATCGGATTGCACCAGGTACTGATTCCACAACAGCCCCTGAAACGGCGTGGCCATGGCGGCACCGGCCATGTAGTAGAGCAGAAAAATCTCCTGTTGCTTCAATTCGGTGTAAGATCGCTTGGCCACTTCCGCGAACAGGATGATGGTCACCCAACGGGCAGCCGGACCGATACCGGTGCCGATCACGAGTTGCAGGTACATGCTGCCGGGCATCATCAGGAAGCCGATGAAAATGGCTCCGATGACGGTCTTCCAGTCAAACCCTTCTTCAAAATGGTCCGGGGGTTTGAGCAGATCCCGATATTCCTGGAGTTCTTTATCGTCGTACATAATTGAAACTCGAAACTGGAAACTTGAAACTGGAAGCAGAAAGGCAGCGGTTCGATCCTATGTCTTGGTGCTCCTGATAAAAGCGTTTAGTTTCGGTCCCAGTTCATCGATGATATTTTTGTATCGATTGGCTTCTTCCGTGACTATTCCGCGACGGATCAACTTTCTCAACCAGGCCTTGGTCTCTTCGAAGGAGCCCCTGGCATAGCGGTAAAAAAGTTTACGTTCGGCAGGAGTGAACCTGCCGTATCCTTCGGCAAGGTTTGCCGAAATGCTGTCGGCCGCCCTGATGATCTGGTGCCCGACGGTTTTTTGGACCTTCAACGGCCATCGGTCGAAATCATACCATACCCTGTCGGACAGTTCTTCGGCCAATTTGTAAACGTCCAGTTCATAGACTTCTTTCATCCCTAGCCCGTCCGAGTTTCCAGTTTCAAGTTTCTATTTTCAGCCAGGAAACACCAAATAACTGGAATTGCGGAACAATCCGATGACCGCCCACGTGCCGGCCATGAAAAAATCACCGATAATCAACCCCACAAAGAACAACCGCACCCTTTTGAACAGCTGTACCCCTCCGTAGCGCATACAAAGGACATTACACAGCCAGCCGACAAAGAAGCTGAACCAAAGGATTCGCATGGCGGAACTGTAGGTGACCAGGTAACCGATCGGGTGAATGGGCCACCAGTAAAACTGATGATAACACACCACGAGCATCAGCATGACCACCGCCCCCACCAGAGAGAAAATCAGGACCCACTTGCCGCTGTGCATCGGCGATTCGATCAGGGTCTGGACATTCTCGTATCCGGAAACCGTCGAACGGAGAGCCCAGTCCAGGTCGAGTTCCCGGATACCGAATTTGTAGCACAGGGTCAACATAGCAACGAACGACACCACGACGGCCGCCATGATGGTGATCATGATGGCGCCGATGAGCATTTTCCTGGGATTCATCCGGTAGGTGACCTGCCCGGCATGCAGCAGGGACGGCATGAGAGACTCCCGCAGATCAAGAAACAACATCTTCTGGACCACGACACTGATCAGCAGCCCGATGCTCCCGAAAAACCGGGGACCGAAAATAAAGAGCAGGCCGTCCAAGGGCGCATCGGTAAGCGTGAAATAGGCGAGACCGCCCTGGCAGATCACGCGGCTGGCGACCAGCATCACCATAAAGCAAGCGCACACCACAAAAAACGCCGGCAGCAGCGGCAAACCGAAATAGGCACACCAGCCGATGATGAGGACGGACCCCAGAAAAAAACCCCAGAAGGCAAACCGGGAGGAGGTCCACTCTGCATGGAAAGGATCGGGACGGCGCGACCGCACCGCATCGCGCAAGATACCCAGCAGATGATACCGCGCCAACCAGAATAGAAAGAGGAAAAAAACCGCGTAGGCCCCAATGGTCTGGGTCTCCTCGGGTCGTGAGAGGGTGGGGCCGAAGGTGATTCCCAGCGCTGCTTCCGGAATGTCGTAGCCCATAACGGCCAGGAGTCCGAAGAGCAGCCCGCCGATGATAAAAAACAACCAGCAGGACAGGGAAATCTGCATGGACGTCAAAAAAGCGAATCCGATGAAGGCCGGGTAGATGTAAATCTTGAGTTTGTAAAAACCGGAAAAGAGGCCGTACTTTGGGAAATAGGGACCGGCCAGAATCAGGGTGGGGATCTGCGGCACGGATGGAACGTAGAAATTGAGCCCGTTGATCAGGTGGAGGGCCACCGGAATCATTAAACCGGTCAGAAGAAACCGATCGGTCAGAAAGCGACCCAGAGCATTTCCGTCATAAGCCTCCTGCATGAGTTGCGGGACCCGCAGGAGAGGAAAGTTCATCCGTTCGCTCTCGATGGCCTGCCGGCTGAGGATATTGATCATGCAGAGCATCACGAAGTAGCAGGTGAAGATAAAGATCCCCCAGATCGCAATCGGCCGGGCCCAGGCGTCCCATGGGACCTGCTGAAACACTTGCCACCAGCTCATGCTGCGACCGCCGGCCAGACCGTCATACAGGGAAGAGACCGCTTCCGGGCTCTGGGGATAAAGACCGCCGGGAAGCAGCGGCAGGAGCTCCTCCGCCCAACGGCTTCCGAGACGGGCAAAGTGCTGGGGAGCGGTCAGGTTGATAAAAAACGTGCGCACCAGACCGGTGTAGGCGATTCCCGAGGCGATCACCATCAGGATCCAGATCAGCAGGAGTTCGCGGCCCGTCAATCCGTTCCATTTGGAAAAGACCTTTTTCAGGCCGTAAGTGACCAGCATCAACCAGAAGAGGATATAGAATGGCGCCAGGGGAAAATGCCCGCCGCCGAGCGGTGTTGCCGAGCGATACACGTTGTTGAACGGTGTAATGGCGCAGATCAGCATCGCCAGGAAGAAGCCGATCCAGAGGGCTCGCATGCGGATCGGCATCTCGTGTCCATCCGATAAGGTCGGTGCACTTAAGCCGTTGCCTGCACAGGCTTTACCGTTTTCGACGCGCGATTCGCTGTTTTCCATATCGATATCTTTAATGGTGTGGATCGGGTTCACCGACGTCGGCGGTCATGGTATGGGTGAATTCGCATCCGGCCGGATGTCAAGCGACGGTCGCGGGTTCATCGTTTCGGGTATCCGTCCGACGTCTATACCGCGTTTCTCTCCCTCTGCGGCAATCAGATTTTCGTAGTGTTCCTTGGAAGCCGCGTCCAGAGACCGCCACACCAGCAGCGTTTTGCGCAGCTCGTGAAGAAAGGCCTTGTTGATCCGTCGCCAGGCGTTGGCCTCACCGGAGAGGCGCTCCAAAAGGATTCTGATTTCAAGATAGCCGGGATCTTCGAGCGACCGGCAGAAAGCGACGGCCACCTTTTGCATGATGCCGAAATCGAAGGGCGCCAGCCAAACGTCGGTGGCCAGCTGTAAAAATTCTTCGTCTTGCGCGTCGCTCCCGGGTTCTTCACCTTTTACGCGGTGGTCGGGATCGTTATCGGCAACCCGGCACTCAGCCATTGAAAACTCGATCTTTCCGGCAGAAAACAGGCCATGAGAAATGTCGCGGTGACCTTCGAAATGATCCAGGAGAAACCCGCCGATGCTCAAGTGTTCACGGAAATTCATCAGAAATGGCAGGGTCACCTGCAACCGATTCCCCACGGCCGGCGGAAGTTTCCAGGAGCGGTTGACGTCGGGTATAGCGATGTTGGCGGCTACCCGCGAAGGATAGATCACGGACGCCAGCACCACCAGGATCACCAGCACCATGGCGGCCACCCCGGCAATGGAGGAGTAATTGACCGTGATTCCGGTCCACAGGGACGTCCCTGCGAAAAGGCGCGCGGTTGTCTGGGCCAGAAGGTAACCCAGAACAACGCTGATCACCGCGAATGCCAAAGCTTCGGCGATGAACAAAAACGATACGTGCGAGGGCGCCAGCCCCACGGAAGTGTAAATCCCGATTTCCCGTTTTCTTTCGTAAACACTGCCGATCATCGTGTTGAGCACGATAAAAACGGAAATCACCAGGGGGATGACCACATTCGGGACCCCGCTGTAGCTCATCGTGTCGCTGGCCTGATAGAGAAATGTGCCGTCCGGTTCCCCCGCAAAGAGGGTGAGGCCAAAGCGGTCCACGAGGCGTTCGGCTTCGGCTCGCGTCGTCTGTCCGTCCTCGGGCTTTACGGCGATTCCCTTCAGTTTGCCGCCGGCAGACATCAAAAATCCGTCCGGTACGATCAGCACGCGGTCGGCATCGACATGCTGATACCGGCTTTCGTAGATACGGACCTCTTCACCGGATTCCATGGCTTCCATTTCGACTTCGGTCATTTCCATGGAAATTTCACTGGGAAAGGTGACCGTCGACAGGGGTTCGCCGTCCAAATCGGTGGCGTCCATCAGGCTCCGGCCCGAAAACACGCCGACCACCCGGAAAGGCATCCCCCACAGCAGCACCTCCGCCTCCTGCCGCAATCCCGCATCGATACCGAGTTCACGCGCCGCTCTATCGGAAATAAGAACCACATGGTCTTCAGCAGGCTTGAACCACCGGCCGCCAACCAGAATCTTTTCCATTCCGGTGACCCGCACCTCTTCGGAGGACAGACCGACCACCCCGTACGCCGTGTACTGCCGGTCCAGACGCTGCACCGTCAAATCCAGTGTGCGGGTTCGATTTTCGTCCTCCATCCAAACGCGCGGGGCCGTGATCGCCTTGCCGCCGAAATAGTTGGCCACAACGTCAAGGCTTTCAGGCGGCAGATCGTTCCAGTTGACTGTTTTAAACAGATAGCCGTTATAGGGGGCGCGTTCTTGAAACAGCAGCCGGGTGTGTTGGCGCAGGGATTTCACCGAAGTGAAGCTCATGACGGTAAAGGTGAGAATGATCAGCGTGGCGCAGGTCAGCACGGTCCGCAACCGACGTCGCCTCAGGTTGCTGACGCCCAACAGAAAAGCCGCGACAAAGGCTTTCCAGCGGCCCATTTCGACTGACTTTATGTGCCGGGCGCGCTGCTGCAGTTTGATCATTTCTTCTTCGAACCGGAAGTAGATGATCAGGGTGACGATCCCCGAAAGACCCATGATGAAAAAGGCCAGGATGACGACGGTGGGACTGTACGCCAGCTGAAAAGCCGGGTGCACGTTGTAGATGACGGCGATCAATAGGAGGAGAATCCCACAAAATGCAACGATTCGCCGGTTGATGTTGGTGTACGAAAAAAGCAGACGTTCCATGCAGAAGGCAAACGGAACGAAGAGCGCAATGTAGAACAGAACCCCGAACAGGACGTCCTTCTGCGTGTTTTCCACATCGCTATAGACGCGGGTGGCCAGCGCCCAGGAGCGATGGGCGGCTCTGGAAAAGCGGTCGTACGCCCGCTCTTCGATGGCCTGGCGGGCTTGCGCCAGGACGGCCGCGCCTTCCTTCTGCAGCCGGGCGATCCGTTCGTTGTAGATACCGTGTTTTTCCAGTGCCCGGATCCGCGGCCCGAGCAGGGCCCACATGTCTCGGGCCACCCTGTAGTCCGTGCGGTAAACGTAGGGCCAATCGTCTACCAGATATCCCTGCCCCTGGGGGTGCGCGTCGTCGGCATTGAGAAGCAGCAGTTTCCAGCCCAGCACCGTGTCCGAAAGCGTCAATTTCCAGGGGGTACCGGGTTCCAGAAACAGGGAAGAGACGATGGAAGACCACGTGTCGAGCCGGCTGAAGCTGTACCGAACCGGTCTGGCTTCTCTCCGGGCGTCGATCAGCTGATACTTGTTCATGTAGTGGAATGTGCGGGGTTCGAGGAGGTTGAAAATGACGCTCTGCTTGCATCCGAACATCACCAGGTCGGTTTCCATGTTGGCGCGTTGGACCTTTATCCGGTAGGCATTCTTTCCGGTCTGCTTTTTATCGATGGCCCAAACGACCTGACCGTTTTGAGGATCGAAGCGGTAGGCTTCGATGACCACTTTGTCCTGAACCAGCTTCTTGGTGGACACCCCCTTGAGGAAAAACATTCCCATGGCGTCCACCATGCTGTAGTAGCGCCCCTGACCCTGAAAGCCCATGATCACGGTTCCCGGGGCCGGTTGATCGGGAAACAATTCTCCTTGCCGCAGGATTTTCGCCCGCCCGGTGATCGTCGTGAACCCATACCTGGGGAGACTGCCGTCGTGCAGCTCCGGCGCCCGGCTGATGGTGTCGATCAAAACCGCAATCTGGGCACTCTGGCGCGCAGCAAAGCGACGGTCGACGCTTTCGGGCCGATCGCCCGGTGTGCCCCACAAAGGTCTGGCGTCGTTTACCGTCACAAGCGTAAACCCGAGGTAACCGGCCAGCGCACTGACCTCGCCCCCGAGGGGAGGGCGGTCGAGAAAGAAGTTTTGCCATGAGCCCTTACGGCTGGGACGCAGTGTGTCACGATACAGCGACGGGGCGGATTCGGCGGTCGTCAACCTCACGGCGCCCTGCCGAAGGACATCGTCCAGGATCCTGTAGTTGGCTGTCCGGTTGACACGCGACCGCAGCGGGTAGAGCCAGCCGTAATTGAAGGCTCCGAATCCGTCCCCATGGCTGGAAAGGTGCAGCGAAACGATGGTGGCAATCTCCATCGATTTGGCCAGATTACGAAATGACTTGGCGCTGCGGATGAATCTCTCCTGTCGTCCGGCGTCTGAGGCAATTTGACGGTAGTCTTCAAGAGCAAGGGGAATGAGCTGGTCGATGACCGCCGCCTCTTCCGGCAGAAGATTGCTGAGATCGGAACGCCAGAGCATCCGTCGCAGGAGCCTTCTCTCCCGGGCCAGCTCCATAATGCGACTCTGGTTTTCGTCTCCCTGGCTCTCCAGGCGCAGTCGCATGAGTCTTCTAGAAATGACATCCACCTCTGTTTTGAGGGGATCGCCGACAGCCCCGAGCAACGCCAGGCCTAATGGACCTTTACCGGTCGATTGCGCTCGCAGATAAGCCGTGACGCCCTGCTCATGGGCCTCCTCCAGCATGGCCTCCGCGTCACGGCTCTGTTTGACCGTATTCTTGAGCCTCTTTTGGATATCCCGCAGGTCCCTGCTGCGCAACCGGACGCTCCAGATCATCTCCCGCATACCGGCAAGGGTCTGGGCGTGACCGGCAGTGGCCAGAAGCAGCACCGAGCGGCCCGGCGGTGTGCGTTTGAGTTTTCGGGCCAGATCGAGCAACGTGCCGATCCCGACGGCTTCGTCGGCTCCAGGTGCCATCCCCGGCACCAGTGCACCCGTGTCGTAAAATGCCTCCACGACGATCAGCTGATCTTTGAGTTGGGGGTCCGCTCCGGGAATCACTCCGTAGACATTCTCGGCCGTGGCCTCTTCCCATTCGATTCTGGAGGTCAAACGGGCCGTCCGGGCAACCAGTCCCTCCGGCGCCTTTTCGAAGTCGCCGAAAACCCGGCGGGCCGTATCAATGTCCATACGCAATCGCGGAAATGACATGGGCGTCAGCTCCAGCGCGTCCTCGTAGCGCATTTTCGGCGTCGCGTCGCGGTCGAGATAGATCAGGGCTGAGGCCCCCAGAGAAGCGGCATGGAGCCAGTTCTTCCCCGAATCGATGTCCATCAGAATAATGGACCCTTCCACGATTTTTCCGTTGAAGTGATGCAGCTCGCCGGCTCCGACATAAACCAGCGGCCCTTGCAGGCCTTCGGTCGGTATTGTCTGAGGCGCGACGGCGTTCAACATGACCGGCTGCACGGCGACGTCTAATTGGCGATCCGGCAAAAACAGGCGGCTGTCTTCGTGGCGGATGACCGGCACAGCGAAGAGCTGAGACCCTATTGATTCCAGGCCCAGCCGGGTGAACCGATCCTTGATGAGAGCGGCGGCGGCGGTACACCCGGGCGTACCGGTGCTGCGATCGTCGAAAGCGGCGAATTGCTGAATGTCGGACGTGAAGAGATCCGTCGACGGCGTTTGAACGGCGGCGGCGGCGGTAGACATGGCGATAAGTGACAGTAGAAAAACCACCTGGTTCAATCGTGAAAATCGGATCATTCTCTGGCTCCGATTGTCCCCAGGGATATGGACAATTCCTCACGGTTTTCTATTTTATCGACGCGGCCGTCTCGAATCCAGACCACCTGGTCCGATACGTTCAGCATCTTAAAATCGTGCGTGGCTGAAATGACCGTTACCACGCGCTCATCACTCAGATTTTTGAGCAGGGCGATGATCTCTTCGCCCGTGCTCAGGTCGAGGTTCCCGGTGGGCTCATCGGCCAGGATGATCGCCGGATCGTTGGCCAGGGCCCGGGCGACCGCCACTCGCTGCTGCTGTCCGCCGGAAAGCTCCGAGGGTTTGTGCTGAAACCGGTCACCGAGGCCCACAAGATCCAGAAGGCGAATACCCTTTTTCGCCGCATCGTCGCTGTTCATTCCGGCAAAGGTCATCGGCAGTGTCACGTTCTCCAGGGCCGTCATAACCTGGATCAGATTGAATGTCTGGAAGATGTATCCGATCTTGCGGCACCGCAGCCAAGCCAACTCGTAAGCGTCCAGTTGGGCGATGTCCACCTCGTCGATGAAAACCTTGCCGGATGTCGGCTTGTCCAGTCCGCCGATCATGTTGAAAAGAGTGCTTTTGCCGGACCCTGAGGGACCCATGATTGAAATGTAATGGCCGGCCTGGATCTCGAGATCGATTCCTTTAAGGGCCTGGACATCGACTTTGCCCAGTTTAAAGGACTTGATGACGTTGGACACCCTGACGATGTTGTGTTTCTCTCGCTCCATGTCGACCTTTATTATTCCTAGTGCTCCGTGCGCATCGCCTCCACGGGCTGCATTTTTGCAGCCACTATCGCCGGATAAAAAACGCCGACCAGGCTCAAGAAAAAGCCCACAAGGGTTGCCCACAGAACCGATCCCGCCACGTTAAGCCACGAGACGTCGATCAGAGCGCCGGCCCCGAAGCTGGTCGTCGCCGTGATCAGAGAAAAGAAGGCGCCGGCAAGCGCACCGATTCCACCGCCAACCAACCCCTGCATGCCGGCTTCGAGAAAAAAAAGCTGCAAGATGAATCGGTCCAGCGCCCCGAGGCATTTCATCGTCCCGATCTCCCGGAAGCGCTCCGTGACCGCCATCAGCTGGGCGTTAACAATCCCCACCACGCAGACAACCAAGGACAGGATCACGATCCAACGCTGTTTGGCGGTGGCGGCCACACTGGTATCCTGCGGCCCGATATCGTATCCGGCATTTATCAAGGCCTGCCGTTTGTCCGGATCCCCGCTGGCCAAAAGTCCGTCGGCCACGTGCATGCCGACATTCGTAAAACACAGGAACGACACCGCCAGGACCAGGCTCATGGTCGTGATCATCGAACGGAAAAAACGAACTCGGATGTTTTTGAATGAGATCTCAATGGACTTGTTGAACGGCAGCACCACCAGGCGGCTCACTTGGTCTGTTGTGGATGCAGAAGCCATGTCACCACGAATCTCGGTCATAGGATTACGCCTCGAAGGGCAATGGGGAAGATCTCCGACGACTGCCGGCGAACAAACTTTTCCACCAGAGGGGCGCCATGCATCTGATAACGCACGAAAGGTTGGCTCAGAGGGCTGCTCTGTTTCAAGTTGCCCGCGGTTTTCCGGACGGTAGCATAAAAAAGGAGAGCCATCAACCGGTATTGAGTCGGCATCGAACGGCAACCGAAGTGGCGAGTTTCAGCCGTCTTTCGAAACCGTTCATCCGGGTGGAGGTGCTAACCTTGTTTTCGTGCTAAATCTTCTAATCGGCAACCGCTGCTTGAAGCCACCCGGCTGTGCGGGCGGCACCGTCGAGGTCGATCGAATGGGCAACTGGTTTAGCAGCGATCATACTGTTGCGAATGATGGCCGCCAAGCGTCTGGGCTGCAGGTCTTTTCCGTGTAAAACGCTGACCGCCCCTATCGCCTCCATCCGTTTGGCACGAAGCCCCTGCTCGCGGTCTCCCGGATAAGGCCATACGAGAGCCGTGACTCTGCAAGCCAGAATGTTCATACAGGTGTTGTAGCCGCCCATACTGATCGACAGATCGGCGGCGGCCAGAAACGACAAAAAATCCGGGGTAAAGCGCTCGACTCTGACGCGGCTGTTCGCCTGCCCTTGAAGCAGCTCAAATTCATCCGTCGGCATGTACGGACCGGTGAAGACGTGAAGCACAAGCGGTCGGTCGGATTCAAGGTAGGCGAGACTTTCCAGCAGCGGCTGCAGGAGCACTATTCCGGCCTGGCCGCCACCGGCACTGGCCACCAACAATGTCGTGTCCTCGTCGATACCGAGGCGGCTTCGCAGCCGGTGCCGGGCAGCGGCAATTGGTTTGGGCGTGATAAATCCGGTATAGACGACGGGTATGCTGAGATCGACGAGGCGGGAGAACGTGCGATCGAGTGTGATCAGGGCGGGGTCGGCGTGCACCAGCAGGGCGTCGAACCGACGGTTGAGGATGTCGACAACCCGATTTTCATAAACCGCCGGGTCTTTTTTCTCGACCAAGATGTCCCTCAGACTGCACGCAACTAAACTCCGATAAAGCTCTCCGTTATGAATGCCGTCCAGAACCGGATCGAGCTCGAAGCGGAAGGCTCTGCGGCCGAAAGGGTAGAGTTCGATAATAAACGCATCCGGTGCTTCCCGTTCAAACAGTTCGAAGAGAAGTCGTCTGCGCTCGGACTTCACCGCTTCGAGTGTTTTGCCCTTCTCGGTTGGAAAAAGACCGCTGTAATTGCGATCCGTCATCAGCGCCGGCAGGCGGAACGTGCGCACGTAGGCCGGCAGCGGAGTGTCCACCTCGGCGCCACCCATAACCATGAGTATGTCATGTCCCTTCAACGCCTTGCAGATTTCCAGGCTCCTGAAATAGTGGCCCACGCCCCAGATGTGCTGACAGTAGAGGATGATCTTCATGAGTCAATCACCTGAACCGGAGCCGTCGAGAGCCACCGCATTTATTTTTTCGATCTCTATCTGTCCCCGGCTGCAAACCAGCCAGTGAAGGTGGGCGGGCTTCAGAATGCGAGGTTCCGTCGGCAGGAACCGCCGCTGCATGAGCCGATAAACAAGGCATTTGATAAGGCCCTCATGCGTGACGACGAGAATAGTGGTGCCCGGCCATTTTTCGGCGGCTGCTTTGAGCACGCGCTGCCCCCTTTCCCAAACGCTGTCGCGGTCCTCTCCGCCGGGCGGACGAAATTGCCATCCTTGCATCGTCAAACGGATCAGCAGATCAGGGACTTCCTTTTTTAGTTGGGCGATAGACCGACCCGACCATCGGCCCCAGTTTTGTTCCCGCAAACCGGCCTCGCAAGTGATGGGAACATTGAAAATCCGGTTCACAATGGTGGCGGTCGCCCGGGCCCGGTCAAGATCACTGCAGATACACATGTCCCAGCGGCAGGCCTTGAGCAGATAACCCCAAGCTTCCGCCTGCCGTCTTCCGGCTGCCGTCAGGCGGGAATCCAGCTGGCCCTGGATACGTTTTTCGCGGTTCCAGACGGTTTCGGCGTGCCGTATGAGGCCGAAACGGGTTGTTTTTTCGTGAGATTTCATCATCCCGACCGCTGGTGGTTTCGACGGGCCGTCCGCCCGGTTCCCGCAATCCGGCTGAGCACACTTTCGACCCCGGCATAGTTTTTCGACAGGTCGTGTTTCCGCCGGATGTAAGCCTGGGCGGCGCGACCCATATTGCGCCGGCGGCCGGCATCGACCAGAAGATCCTCCACGGCCCGCACAAAAGCATCCGGATCATCGAGAGGGGCCAGCAGCGCGGTTTTCCCGTCCTCGACAACTTCCGGAACACCGGCGTTGGCAACCGCCACAACCGGCAGCCCGCAGGACTGGGCTTCGAGAAATACCATTCCCAACGACTCCCCGATTCCCGGAAACACAAACAGGTCACCGGCACTGTAATAGCGATACATTTCGGTTCGCGGCACTTTCCCGACAAAAAGAACCTTGCCCCTTAGCTCGGTTTGCGCCAGTTGCGTGAGCGCCGTCCTTTGCCCGCCGTCACCGACGACAACCAGCCGAAATTCAAGACCGTTCCGCAAAAGGCGGCCGCAGGCTTTTATAACCCCGACCAGCCCCTGAAACTTGACGCCGGGCCGAAACATCGCCGCCGTCAGCACGACCGGCGCGTCATTGACCTGCCACTTCCGCCGAAGGTCCCTGCGCGCCGTCTCTGAGAAACAAAAGTCCTGCGGGAAGATACCGGGCAGCGCATACGTCACTCGGTCCGGCGGCAGCAGCCGTTTGAGATTGTTGAAATCGACCTGCTTGTTGACAAACACGTGCCGGGCGGCCCGCAAGGCGCGCCGGTTCAACAAAAATCCCGGAAGGGTTCTGAGGTCGCGCCGGCGTTTGGTCGCATAGGCCCCTTGAAATATCACGTAGGGAACACCCGCGCGGGCGGTAACGTAAGGACCGATCACGTCCGGCCCTTTGTAATAGGCGTGGTAGGTCAACCAGAGATCCGGTTTATCGGCGGACAGTCGCCCTTCAAGCCGTCGGCGCTCGGCCAGCACGCGCGGCATCAACCACGGCTTCCAGAAAATCCAGCGCGTCCGCAGCGCGGTAGCCACCCGCATTCGGTGTCCTTTTGCAGCCAGATAGTCATAAAGGCCGGTGCCGATAACGAGATCCCCGGAAGGCTGGTCGTGTCCCAACGGCTTGAACGGTGCATAAAAATAGATGTTCATGTCTTGTTAAACACTTGAGGCCCTTCGGGCCGCCACGGTGCATGAAAATTTGTTGTTGATCGCTCTTTGATACCGTATCCTTTCTGCCGAAGGGAAGAAGGTCGACGATTTATGATGGTTCGACCTCGAGTGTTAAACTGACCTGGGTGGATTGATAGAACCACAGATTGTTGTCCCCACGGGGAACACGCGTACTAAATTTTCTAACGATGATCCGCCCCCCTTTTGCCGAAAGGAGTCTGTCATGGAAGCCATTATCGAGCGCTGCTGCGGCATCGACGTCCACAAGAAGACCATTACGGCCTGCTTGATGACCGGTGCAGCCGGCAAACCACCCTGCAAGACGACCAAAACCTTCAGCACCATGACCCAGGACCTGCTGGCCTGCCGGGACTGGCTGATCTCAGAAGGCTGCACGCATGCGGTCGTCGAGAGCACCGGCGTGTACTGGAAGCCGCTTTTCAACGTGTTGGAGGATGCCATCGAAGTCGTCCTGGCCAACGCCCGGCACATCAAGAACGTGCCGGGCAGAAAGACCGATGTGAAAGACTGCGAGTGGCTCGCCCAGTTGTTGCGCCACGGTCTGGTCAAGGGCAGCTTCATTCCCCCCAAGCCGATACGGCAGTTGCGGGACTTGACGCGCTATCGCCAGAAACTGGT
>JARFQH010000121.1 GCA_029287875.1 Desulfobacteraceae bacterium
AAAATAATTCCACCTCTTGCTTGTCTTATGGCCCGTCTACTGCGTTACATCCACCCACACGTATCCCGATATGCGCAGGTGGATGTGCCTTGTAGACAAACCATAATCCGGCGCAATCGTGTGGAATTATTTCTTACCGTGCTCTAAATCAAACTCAAACCACATTAGCTATTGAATTGGGCCTCGATCGTGGTCATTTTAACTCACTGTTGGAGGATATATGAAAACATCGTCGCTGATCAATTTTGTATGGGCAACTCTGATTTTCGTCGGTTGCACGGGTGTGCCCGCCGGGCTGCGTCCCGTCACCGATTTCGAACCGGAACGGTATCTCGGAAAATGGTACGAGATTGCCCGGCTCGATCATCGATTTGAGCGCAACCTCAGCAATGTTTCGGCCCATTATTACAAGAAGAATGATAACGCAATCGGGGTTGTCAACCGCGGTTATAACGAAAAAACCGGCAAATGGGAAGAGATCGAGGGCACAGCTTTCTTCACCCAAAACGAGTCGGTCGGTAGTCTAAAAGTTTCATTTTTTGGGCCTTTTTACGGTGGATACCACATTATTGCCCTGGATCGAAAAACCTACCAATATGCCATGGTCGTGGGGCCACGTCTGTCCTACCTCTGGATTCTATCCCGGCAGAAGAAACTGGACCAGCAGATTCTCACCGAACTGGTCGCAAGGGCTGAGCAATGGGGATTTGACACCGAAGATTTAATCTACGTGGATCAGAATCGTCCCGATGCGTGACGTTAGGAATTTGAAAGCGATCAAAATGTTACGAAGGAGGCTGTCGATGTCGAAGCGAGATGAGTTCATTAGAAAAATGAAAGATCAGTTGGATGAGTGGAACCTGGAAATTGATGTATTTGAGAAAAAGATTCGGAAGATCAAAACCGATATGACGGATAAGTACCAGGCCCGAATAGACGAATTACGCAAAAAGCGCTGGGAAGGCGACCGAAAACTGGAGCAAATTCGAACGGCCGGAGAAGATACATGGGCGCATTTGAAAGCAGAAAGCGAACATGCCTGGAACGCAATGAAGGATGCGCTCGAGGCCTTCAAGTCTCACTACAGGAAAGACAGCGACTCCTCCAGACGTTCCGGCGAACACAGGGAATGAGAACGGAGGAATGATGCTTCAAAGACAGAGGTTAGCGTCGATAGTCTTGATGATCGCCGTTCTCGGCGCTTGTTCCGGAATACAAGTCAGCCAGGATTATGATCCGTCGACAAATTTCGATCCTTATCGCACGTTTGCCTGGGCCCCCGAACCGACCCAAAAGAGTGGTGATGTTTTAATCGACAGCCCCTTCATGGACCGCCGCATCCGCAACGCGATCGAAACGACGCTGAAATCCAGGGGCTATCCGAAAGCCGATGGCGGCCGGCCGGATTTCCTCGTCACCTATCAACTGGTGGTCAGGACCCAGGTCGAAGTCAACACCGTCGGACCGGCATTTGGATGGGGAGGTTACCCCTACGGCTACTGGGGATACCCCTACCCGTATTGGGGCGGAATCGATTACACGACCTATATAAATCAATACGAGGTTGGAACACTGATCGTCGACTTCACGGATGCCGAAACACATCAGTTGTTCTGGCGCGGGATCGGATCCCGGCGCGTCTCCCAGCAATCGACGCCTGAAAAAACCACCGCAGCGGTCAACCGCACCGTTGGGGAAATCCTGGCTCAGTATCCACCGCTGCCGGGGAAGTGAGCATTTCTGGATCGGAAACTTACCAGTACCCTTAATGAAACCGTGGATGGGCACTAATTAGGGTCCGCACGTTAAATTTTTTGGGAGGAACCCATGCGCATTGTCAAAATGGCTTTTTACCTGATAATCGTCGTAACCTTGGGAGGCTGTGCCGGAGTCAGGGTCAGCCAGGATTACGAACCCGGTACGGACTTTGCCATTTACAAGACTTTCGACTGGAAGTCGGCAGTCCAGCCGCAAGCCGGAAACATTCGGATCGACAATCCACTGCTCGACGGACGCATCCGCAAAGCCGTTGAACTTGCCCTGGTTGCAAAGGGATGCCGGAAAACCGACCGGGTGAGCGCCGATTTCTTGGTTGAATACAGTTTGGCCGTCCAGGCTAAAATCGATTCGTCTCCGGTGAGTATCGGCACCGGTTACGGTATCGGGGGCGGGGGGTCCTTCGGCGGCATCGGTGTCGGGACGCCGGTTGTGGACAGTTATGAAGAGGGATTGCTGGTTATTAATCTTTACGATACCAAAACCGGGCAGCTCATCTGGAGAGGCTCCGGCACCCGAAGACTGGGTTGGCAATCGGACCCGGCTAAAAACACGGAAGAAGTCAACACTCTCGTGGACAAGGTCCTGGCGCAATATCCGCCGTCGTCGAAAAGTTAAATAGTTTCCATCCATAAATGGCCCTTTTCCGCAATTTCGGCGTCAATCGGCGGAATCGCTTGTGCGGCGTACAGGAGTACGCCTCCGCGCAATTCCTTGATTTCCTTGAACTTGCAGAAAATTGCTCATTTCTGGATCGGAAACTAATCAGTGCCCTTAATGAAACCGTGGATGGGCACTAAATAATTTCTGGTTTTTGTTGTTTTTGCGGTCCACTTTGGTGCGCTTTCATCCTTCTGAAAAAACCGGGAGAACCATGTTTCAGAACAGGCCGCACCACTTTCTGGCAATGTCGACATAGACGGCCGTCGCTTCTTCGATTCTGGAAAGACGACAGAATTCATCGGTTTTGTGGGCCATACCCGGTTCTCCGGGGCCGAGAATGACCGTTGGGGGATGGCCAAACGCGGCCGTCAGGGCCGATGCATCGGTAAAATACGACACCCCGCGGGGAACGGGACGCTCAGCAATATAGGATTCCATCACGTCAAACACTTCCCTCACCCACCGGTCTTCCGGGTCGGAGGCCACTGCGGGAGATTCGGTGATCATTTTCAGCGCAACATCTTCTCCAAGTCTTGCCTGAAGCGCCCGGCAAATCCGGTCGCCACGCTGCGGGGGAACCGTGCGGATATCGATTGTAAAGGCGGCGCGGTCCGGTACTGAATTGATGTTTATGCCGCCGGTAATTGTCCCAACGTTAACGGTCGGCCTGCCGAGCACCGGATGAGGCGCTGTGTCGAAATCGAATCCGTCGAGCCGCACGATCGCACGGGCCGCCTTGTAGATGGCGTTGACACCTTGCTCCGGCATGGACCCGTGCGCCGTGACGCCGGTGGCCACGGCTTCCAGCCAAAAGGCCCCTTTGTGCCCGAGGATCGGATAGTTGGATGTCGGCTCTCCGACCACCAGGGCCCCGGCCCGACCGAGGATGTCTCCCTGTGCGGCTAGAAACGCCGCCCCTTCGCATCCGTTCTCTTCACCGGCCGTCAGAACCAACACAATCCCCGACGATCCACCGGACATCGAGGCAACCTGCAGCCCGGCGAGGATCATGGCAGCCACACCGCCTTTCATGTCGGTGGACCCCCGGCCGTAGATCCTGTCGCCGTCTGTATCGCCGCCGAAAGGATCGCAGGCCCACTCTGACAAACCGAGAGGCACGGTGTCCAGGTGACCGGAGAAACACAAGGGCGGTCGGGCGGCGTTGAATATTTTCCTGGCCACCAGGCTGGTTCTTCGGGGCGCAAATTCATGATACCCGACATCGAAACCGCCTTCACTCAGCAGGTCACCGATGAACGTGGCGCATTTCCGCTCGTTTCCCGGCGGGTTGACGGTGTTATAGGAGACCAGTCGGCGGGTCAGCGATTTGGGGGTGTAGATCGAGGGCATTTTTTGTGTTCCTGTCA
>JARFQH010000136.1 GCA_029287875.1 Desulfobacteraceae bacterium
GGAGGTGTGGCACTCGATGGCCTGCTGAAAGGTCCAGGCGCATTCTTTGACCTTTTCCGCATGCTCCTGCAGGCCGACAAAGGGCGATGTCATAAACATGGAAAGAAACGGTATTCGCATGACCTTGGCCTCCTCTATAAAAAATATTCCAGGACCTTGAAGATGACGATGCTGGTGAGGGCTGCCGCCGGGACGGTCAGGACCCAGTAAATGATGATTTGAAATATGATGCGAAAATTGACCGCCTCGAGTCCGCGGGCCAGGCCGACACCCATGACGCCCCCAACGGCCGCGTGCGTCGTGGAGACCGGCAACCCCAATTTGGAAGCAATCAGCACCGTGGTGGCGGCCGCGAAATCGACCGAAAACCCGCGGGTGTTGGTCAGCGTGGTGATCTTGCTGCCGATGGTCTCCATCACGCGGTGACCGGCCATTCCAATCCCGCAGGCAATACCGACACCACCGAATAGAAGCAGAAATGTCGGCACCGGCACCTTGGCCCCGACCCCGCCGGTCTTGACCAGAAAGTAGATCACCGCCAGGGGGCCGATGGCATTGGCCACATCATTTGCTCCTTGGGCCAAAGCGACATAACAGGAGGTGCCGATCTGTATGCGCCTGAAGACCTCTTCCTCACCGCCATTTTGCCCGAGTCCACTTAAAAAATGAATCAGAAGCCTTTTACCCGCATACCCCAGCAGACCGGACGATGCCAAGGCAATCAGCAACGCACTGGGCGTTTCGATCGATAGTGAGCTGCCAAGCGGTGTCTTGAACAAGAACGAGAGCACCACAACGAAAACGGCCAGGCCGATGAACCAGGGCGAAAGCCGCAGGGCCTGTTGAAACGGGTCTTTCTTGGAGAGGATCAGGTTGACGATGACCTTGAACGTGGTATAGCCAATCATCAGGCTGAAGACGGGGGAAATGACCCAGCTCAACACGACCGCCCCGAGCTTGCCCCATTGGATCACCGAAAACCCGCCCGCTACGATACCAAAACCGATCATCGCGCCGACAATCGAGTGGGTCGTCGAAACCGGAAGGGATCGCCAGGTGGCAAAAGAAACCCACAGTGCAGCTGCCAGCAAAGCGGAAAGTGCGCCCAGCATCGCCAGGTGGGGATCGGACATGACTGTGGTCGCAACGATTCCCTTGCGTATGGTGTCGGTGACGTGCGATCCGATGAACACCGCACCGACGACGTTGAGAATCCCGGCGATAAAAATGGCCTGCCGAATCGTGATCGCCTTGGCCCCCACGGCGGATGCCATTGAATTAGCGACGTCGTTGGCCCCGATGTTCCAGGCCATGTAGAAACCGAATACGTAACCAATGATCAGGACGGTGTATTCAGGAGTCATTTTTCAGCAACAACTCAGGCGGTTGACTGTGTATGCGTACAAACTCGGTCGTATGGCCGGGAGTGGAAAAAAATCATTTTCAATATTGGAATGCCGAACTCAGGCCTGATTCAAATCCGTCAACCCTGCCGTTTACATCCGTCAATCGTTAGGATTTTGTTAGGAAAGGCTGGCGACCATTAACACGGTCAAAGCGCTAAATCAACGGATAAATCAGGAAAGACGGGCAGGATAAAGACTGGACACTAATCAACGGCCGCCGGGTCAAGCGGTTATTCGCCTAACGGGCTAAAGGGACAACCGGCTCAACGGGCTAAACCGGCTAACCAACAAGAGGCAAATGAACCGTGAAGGTACTCCCCTGCCCCAGCGAACTTTCGACGGTGATGTGGCCGCCATGGGCTTGAACGATGTGTTTGGCGATGGCCAGACCGAGCCCGGTGCCGCCGAGCTTGCGGCTGCGGGCTTTGTCCACCCGGTAGAACCTCTCGAATAGCCGCGGCAGGTGCTTGTTCGGTATGCCGGACCCCTGGTCGGCAAATTTTATGGTGACCTCGCGCTTCTTTTGGGCGGCAGAGATCCGGACCTGGCTGCCGTCGTCACTGTATTTGACGGCATTGTCGATCAGATTGACAAACGCCTGCTCCAGCAGATTGGCGTCCAGGTTGGCGCTAAGGTCCTCCGCGGCGTCGACGCTGATGGTAATGTCCCTGGCGGCCGCCTTGGGCTGACAGACCTGGATCGCGGTCTGAATGACATCTTTGATTTTCCCTATGCTCAGGCGCACCTCTTCTATTCCGTTTTCCTGCTCCATGCGCGAAAGCGCCAGCAGATCCTCGAGAATGGCGCCGAGCCGGTTGACGTGTTTGAGGACGATTCCCAGAAAGCGTTCCTGTTCGGCCTTGTCTTCGACCGTTCCCTGCTGGAGGGTTTCGACGAACCCTTTGATGGCCGTCAGGGGGGTCTTGATCTCGTGGGACACATTGGCCACAAAATCTCTTCTGACGTTCTCGAGATGGCGCAGCTGGGTCACATCGTTCATGACCAGCAGCGCACCGATTTGGACGCTGCTTGAGTCATAGAGCGGCGAGCTGTGAATGTTGAGCGTGCGCTCTTCGGCACGGTAGAGGATGAAATCGTCCGAGATGGCTTCCGAAGTGGTCAGCACCCGCGTGACGAAGCGCTGAATCGCAAGGTTGCGGACGACCTCCTGGATGTTGCGGCCCTGCACCTTGGCCGGGTCACAGTCGAACATCCGGCCGGCCGCCGGATTCATGTTGATGATGCGCTCATTGCGATCAACGGCGATCACGCCTTCGAGCATGCTGGACAAAACCGCCTCGAGTTCGTTGCGCTGCTGGAAAACGGTCTTTATCCGTTCGTCCAGCTGTGCCGCCATGCGGTTGAGGGTTTCGGTGAGACCGGCCATCTCTTCTGTGTCCGGCGACGGCAAGCGGTGGGTCAGGTCGCCATCGGCAAAATGGGCCGCGCCGCGCTTGATTTCCTCGATGGGTTGACTGATGCGACGGGCAACCGCCAGACTCACGAGAGCTGCCAGAACCGCGATCACCAAACCACCGAAAGCGATTTTCAGCCGCACCGATGCCAGGGCCTCGTCCAGGGAGGTCAGCGAAACGGCCGCCCGGATAACCGCCTGCACATGCTCGTCATTTTTCACCGGGACGGCGACATACATCATTTTCTGATGGAGGGTATTGCTGAAACGGATCGACTTTCCCGGAACACCCCTCTGGGCAGGTGCCACCTCTTCCCGGTCGGCATGGTTGTCCATGAACCGCGGCGTTTCCCTGGAATCGCCGATGACCGTTCCGTCCGGCAAAATGACGGTAATCCGCGTAGCCGAAAGCTGACCGGCTTCCTTGCAGATGGCATCGACGAGCTCCGGTTCCAGCGGGCTAAGCAGATTCGAAATTTGATCTTTTAAAAGATAGGCACGGGCTTCGAGGACATTTTCGGTTTGATCCAGGTAGAAACGTCCCAGTTCGCTGGAGGCATACCAGGTAACGGCAATCAGGGATCCAACGATAATCAGCAGGTAGGAAGGGTAGAGCTGCCATATCAGGCGCCTGTTTTTCTTCATAAACTCTCCCGAAAACGATAGCCGACCCCCCGAACCGTCTCGATGTATTTACCGTGGTCTCCGAGTTTCTTCCGCAGACCCACGATTTGAACATCCACACTCCGGTCGGTTACCGGATAATCGTCCCCGCGTACCGCATCCACGATTTGGGTGCGCGTGAAGACCCATCCGGGCCGGCGGGCTAAATTGAAGAGAACCTGAAATTCAGTGTAGGTCAACTCGATCGGCCGACCGCCGACAATGACGCCGCGCGTACCAGAGTTGATTTCGAAATCGTGTATCTTGATCACCGTCTTTTCGTCAATCGGTTCGGTTGTTTTACGGCGCAAAACGGCACGGACCCTTGCAATCAATATCCGAGGGCTGAAAGGCTTGGTAATATAATCGTCGGCGCCGAGCTCGAGGCCGGCGACGATGTCGGGTTCCTCACCCTTGGCCGTCAGCATCACGATCGGCACGCTGCGGGTTTTGGGGTTGTCCCGAAGCTTGCGCGTCACTTCGAGGCCATCGATACCTGGCAGCATCAGATCGAGGATGATCAGATCGAAGGTATCCGACCGGACCTTTTTCAGAGCATCTTCACCGGTCAACGAAGAGTCGATCCTGTAACCGTCCTTGCTGAGGTTGAAGCGCACCAGTTCGATGATATCTTCCTCATCGTCGACGACGAGTATTTTCTCTTTTGCCATTTGGATCCGTTTCTCTTTTTATGAATGTCAAAGGTGGAGATTTTGCTTATGCGATTTACCGTAACAATGTTAACAAATCATTAGCGCAGTGTTAGATTCGTATTGGCAAGGAAAATTTTATTATAATATTTCATCATGTTATCGCCATTCAGATCATTCTATCGGTGTCGGTTCGCTGACCGCCTGCACCTCCGGCAGCCGGCGACGGCAGGCGAGGGCGAAGTCTTCCGGATAGTGACCATTTACCCAGCGCATTTGAGCTTCGCTGAAGGCCCCCGGCGATTCAGGCAAACGGGGCAGAAACGCGTAGAACAATCGCTGATCGTCATCGTCGTTGTCGAACCGTTTGGCGTATTCGATAACGGTGATCATCCTGGCCCCTAATGCGGTCAAAATTTTCATGGTGATCAGGACAGCGCGATCCAGGCTTGCGCGGGTTCGGCTGTCGGTTTCGAGAATGTTGCCGACCGGTGCCAGGGTCATCAGCTGCAGTTCCCACTGGGAGGTCTGCGCCTTGGGCACAAAGACCATCACCCGCTCGTCTTCGTAGACCACCAGGCTGTTTTCCCGCTCATTCTGACCATCCATTCGCCGGTTCGTGCGGATGGCCGCGATATAGGTCTCGAAAAACGGCCTGCCGGTCGACTGCCGGTACTGCCGCGCAAAATCTCGGATCAAGTCTCCGCAGCAATAGGCTTCGAGAGAATCGGCCGCCGGCTGTTTACCGTTTTCGGCGGAAACCGCAGCGGGAACCAGCGCGTACTGCTGATGGATCTGCTGGTGGGAGGCGTGTAGCCGGTAGCGGCTGGGAGAAAAGTCGAACCCGAAATTCCATCCCCAAAGTGTGCAGACAAATTTCAGTCGTGCAGCCGCATCACCGCTCCGAAGTGTGTCGCGGATCTCACGGCGCAAGGCTTCCAGGGTCTCCGGCGACAACGGCCCGCGATCCGAAGGAAGCTTCAGTCCGAGGTCCCGGGCCACACGAACGTATGTCCGTTGGTAATACAGGTGCCGCATGCCCGACACATCGGCCAGGGAAAGATCTTCAATCCGGTAGCGGACGGCGTCATTGGCCATATTTGCAGCGTAGTGTCCCCAGGGAATGTAGCTGTTGCGCCGCAGATACTCGAATACATGGCTGCCGCTGCCGGCATCGTGCCAGTCGGCCGTGATTTCGCTGCCGCCCTGGGCACCGGGTCGAAGCACCATGGCCTCTTTGTAATCGTCCGGCATCCAGGCGTTGTTGGCCAACGCATCGAACACCAGGGGGTTTCTGATCATCGCTTGTGGCGGTGCGTCTCCGTCGGCCGCATAGATCATCCCCACCGGTCGCCCGGTTGCCGGATCATGAACGAAGTCGCAGCACTGCTCTGCCAGTCGCATCAGATCCTCCGGATCGGTGGAGGTGGTGGCCAAGGCCAACTGCAGAGGCTCCGGCAGCGTTTTAAAAATTCGGTCGAGCCGGTTGAGAGGGAATACGCCGGCCTCATCACCCGACCATTGCCGCAATACTTCGGTAAATGACCAGGGCTGCGGTTCCGGCAGCTTTAGCGCAGCCGGGTCGCGGGCTATTACATCGGCCCAGGCCTTGAGGATGTATGTGGTGCCTCTGAAAGGAAACGGGTTGGGGATCTCAAAAATCAACTCGGCTCCCTTTTCTTGGATCTCGCCTGCGGGGAAGTTGGCATTATTGTAAACTGGCCGGCCGTCTCTGAATTCGCCAAGCAAACCGATGTGATCGCTCTGCCGCAGATTAGCCACCCGAAAATGCGGTTTGTGAACGCCGTAAACGAATTGTCCGGAGGGCGCAACACAGGTCCTAGCGCTCATGAATAACGTCTCCTCTCACCAACTGTCCAAGGGCTCGCTCAAAAATAACTTACCATTAATGAAATTTTTCATAAAAACAAGTATATTTGCCGGAATTGCGCAAAATGGCCGTTGTAAACCAAAACAGATTACAAGCTTTAAAACTTGTACTTAATCCATACAAGTGATATGAATTGTGGCGTTTGGCGTTTCACACCGTCTCGAATCGTACGATCGGAGGGACCATTATCCTGTGGAAATAATGGCTGGAAAACGTTACGCGGTGATCACCGGCGATATCGTCGGCTCACGCAAGTTTCCTGAAAAAGCACGTCGGGATCTGCATGCGGTGATGACGGCGGGGGCGGAAACGCTGTGCACGGTGTTCGGCGACGCGGTTCCACTGGAAATGGAAACATTTCGCGGTGACGCCTGGCAGATGGTGGTCGCAGACCCGGCCAGGGCCCTGCGGATCGGTTCCTTTTACCGGGCCTTTCTGCGGGCCGAAATACGCGCCGTCAAAGCCGATTCACGCCTGGCTATCGCCGTTGGGACCATCGACTTTATTCCTGCCGCCAAAGTTTCCAGTGGCGACGGTGAAGCTTACCGCCTGTCCGGCAGTCTGCTCGAACGTATGCCTCGGCAACAACGCCTCTCTTTTGCCTTCGCTGCTAAAGAGGCCGATGATCGGGTGGCTGCTTTGAAAACCGTAATCCAGTTGATGGACGTCCTGGCGGCCAACTGGTCTGAAAAACAAGCCCAAGCCATAACGGGTGCCCTTCAGGGATGGACCCAGGAAAAAATCGCTACGACCTGCTGGCCGCAGCCTATTACACAGCAGGCCGTCGCCCAGCACCTCGACCGCGCGGGCTGGCATGCTTTCGAGAGCGGCCTGTTGTTTTTCGAGGAAACCCTGTCCAACCTGTTAGCGCAGTGAAACCGTCAACCACACCGGTTCTATGGATAACACAAATTTGCTTGTTATTAAGCACTACAAGTCCAAGAAGTTGTAAAAAGTCGGGAAGGCTATGAACACACAAACTCTGTACCTTTTTGTCTTCCTTCTGGCGGGACACGTTGCCGGAGATTTCCTACTGCAGACCAAAACGGTGGCAATGCGCAAAAACCGATGGACCCCACTGCTTCAACATTCGGCTATCGTGGCCGGCCTGAGTTATTTACTGTGCGGGGCTTGGATGCATTGGGAAATTCCGCTCGCCATATTTCTGACCCACACTCTCATCGACCGCATCAAGGTAATGAGCGGCGGAAAGACCACGCAGGCCTTCATCATCGACCAACTGGCCCATGTTGGCGTCACGCTGTTGACGGCCGTTCTGGTGGTTCGTTATGGTGGAGAGTTGTCGCTTTACTGGGTTCAACTGTTCGGCCCTCCATTTGTCAAAACCGTTGTATTTGTTGCCGGCGCTGTCGCCACCGTTCGAGCGGGCGGCTTTCTGATCGGCCTGGCCGTGCAACCGCTGCTGGCGCAGTTCACGGATGCACAGCCGCCCTCAAACACGGCTTCATCCGAAGGCCTGCCTGCAGCGCCGGGCGGCGGACTTCCGGGCGGCGGCCAGTTGATCGGCCAGCTCGAACGCGCACTGGTATTTCTGTTCATCATGATGGACCAGCCGGCCGCCG
>JARFQH010000145.1 GCA_029287875.1 Desulfobacteraceae bacterium
TTTTCATGTGGTAGAAAGCCGTGGCCGTCTCGCTGATTTCCTTGAAGCGGGAGCGCAAATCGAAGTCCGACGTCATGTCATTATTTTTTATGGCCAGCGCCGCCTGCTCGAGATTGGCGATCGGGCGGATGATGCTGCGGGCGAGGAGCAGGGCGATCAGGGTGGCGACGGCTGAAATGGCCAGGGTTAATAGAATGGTGTCGCGCCGGTTTCCCTTGAGGCCTCCCAGATAATCGTCTTCGGGCAGGTGGACGCCGATGATCCACGGCCAGCGGGCGATGGAAAAGGGGGTCAGCATGGCATGATAGTGTCGGCCTTCGTGCTCGAACCGCGCAAACCGTGATTGCGGCAAATGATACCGGCCGTCGGCTTCGGCTTGCAGGTCTAATGCCGTAAAGGCCTTACGGCTCAGCACATCGTCGAGCTCCTGAATTTTGACCAGTCGAAAGCCTTTCGAGCCGTCGTCGCCGGTCTTGCGGATTTTTTCCAATGCAGGGAAAGCGACCAGATCACCGTTGTTGTTGATCATAAAGGCCCGGCCGTTCTTGCCGATCTTCAGGTTGCCGATGAAGGTGGAGAGCTGGTCGATTTCTATGTCCACTCCGATGATGCCCCGCAAATTTCCGGTGACGTCATAGTTCGGACCGGCAATGGTGATGCCGGGTTTCTGAGATGTAAAAAATATGTACGGATCGGTCCAGACGATTTGCCGTTCTGCGTCAGCTCTCTTGTACCAGGGCCGGGTGCGCGGATCGAAGTCGTCCTGCGGATCGAGCACGTCGGCGACAAGGTTCGTTTCCGCGTCACGCCAAAGCAGCCGGGTGCTGCGGCTGCCGTTGCCGTTCAATATGATTTTGGTTCGAAAGGATGCGCCCGGCTGCTGGTCGTTGCGGCTCACGTAGTAAAAATCGCCGTTGGGACTGCCGAAATAAATACCGGCAAAATGCGGGTAGAGGGCCAGCTGGTCCAGAAAATAGCGTTCCAGTTTTTCGGTGTTGTTTCCGTCGATGCCGACCACATGGGCGTTCAGCAAACGCCGGGTGAGCGCCGCCGCGGCCTGGGCGTGCGCCAGGTGATTCTGCGACTGTTCCATCGCCAGGTCGGCGATGTTTTCCATGATATCCCGCGCGTGTCGATTCAAGACTTTTTCGGATGAGATGTACATCGAGGTGGTCGTGATCAGCGAAGTCCCCCAGATGAGGGCCAGCAAACCGAAGATCAGGACCCAGCGAATGGAAAATCTCATTATAGCTCCCCTTAGCAAAAGCGGACCGGATAAACGCATTGAACGTTCTTAAATTCAAGTCCAACGAATGTCCACAATAAATTGGTTTTTTTATCCGCAATCGGATGCACCAGAGTGCCTCCACAATTCTTGAGTGGGGCACCACTGGGTATCGTCTGTCTGATGCAACGATTGGTGACGGCGGGTGTTTATTTCTTGATGACTTGAGGAAGACTGCGGGTCGGTTCGAGGGACCGGCGGACGAAGCGGGACAAGACGATGCCGACGGCACAGCCCAGAACGATCCAACCGTCTCTGAAACCGTCGAAGATGATCGAGTGGATTACATCCGTCCAGCCGCTGTGCCCCGGAGACCAGTACAATTCAAAGGGCCAGAAGAAGGAAACCGGTGCATCCGTGAACACTGCATCGGCAATGACATGCGAGAAAATTAGCAAAGCGGATTGCCGGTAGCTGATCGTAAGGATTTTCAACCAGTACCGACCGGCATAATACGCCAAAAGACCGCCGAAAAGGGCAAACAAAAGGCTGTGCGTCGGGCCGCGGTGAAAGGCGTTGCCGTCCCACCTGAAAAACAGGCCGATCAGAACGTCGATATCCGGCAGATTGGCCAGAAGAACAATGAACACGAAGCGCTTCCAACGGCGGAAAGCCGAAGTGCCGGCGCTTAATTCATATGTTGCCAGGCCGATGGCCGCATGGCCGAGCGGAAGAGGCATAGGTCACCCAATAAGGTTGCAGACAAAATAGGCCGGTGGTCCCGGCCCTTATTGCATTATTGATTACAAGAAGTCTTTGCGTGCCATTCTCTTGGCGGGGTCTCGGAAGAGTTCGACGCCGAATCCCTCGATATTGCGCCACACCACCGTGCCCTTGCGCTTTTCTTTTTCCGTTTCCGAGTACGGCAGGGCGACGGTGATGATCTCTCCGACAGGCAAAAGAACGGGGGACTTTATGAAGAGGCCGTATTTGCTGTAATCTTTGAGTTCGCCTTCGAAGAATTGTCGGCGGGTGGCAAAAAAGACATACCGTGAATACGGAATGCGCCGGTTTCTGCGTTTTTCAAATAGGGCGGCGGCATTTATTACAGTCATTATCCGGTCCTTTCTGCAATATGAGGGGAAGGGGGTTCGGCTTATAATTACTATTTGTTAAAGAGGCGCCGATGCTGACGGCTCATACAGCAATATTTGTGCCTAAAATCATTATCATATAATTTGTGCGTCTTTTTAGAAGGTTATGAAAATAATGGTCGTGGATGAGACGGAGACTGTGAAAAATATTTCACATAAAACAGGATGGTTGTGGTTATATAATGCAGAAGTGCTGCCAAGATAGGCTTGGTTAGGCATTGCTGAAGTAGTCCCGACGCAGATAGGTGTACATGGCAAATCCCCACCAGCACAACAGAATCATCAGCGTTGCGGCCGTGAAAACCGTCAGCAGCAGGTGGCTGTCGACGGCTGCGAGAACCTCCCCGATCGGGCCCGGTTTGCTCAGTAGATCGGTCAGAACGGCTTTTCGAAAGACGAGCAGCTGCAGCCTGTCCAGCGTGTAGACGCCGGTCGTGAAAAGCACCAGGGTGTACCCCCAGGGTTTTGCCTGCCAGAGGCCGACCCCCAGGCCGACATAGAGGCCGGCGTAGAACAGGTGATAGAACAGCGCCACCGGTCCGCCTTGCATTGCGCCGAAAAGCGGCACCGGTGCGGTCGGCGGCACCAACTCCGTCAGCGCCGAGATAACAAGCAACACCGCGGCAGTGCGAAAGGTCCATTTCCCCTTGGTGGCGGCCTTCATCACAGGGCTCCTCGATCCGACTCCCTTTTCGACATTCGGATCACCCCTTGGAAGGGTCCGAGA
>JARFQH010000173.1 GCA_029287875.1 Desulfobacteraceae bacterium
AAAAAAACGGCCGGTGGGGTAAACTTCGGATTGCCGGCAGTCGCCACGAAAGCCCCCAGGGGCGCCAAAGCCAGGCAGAGACCGATCCCGAAGTGACACAGGGCGGTAAAACGCTTGAGCAGCGAATACCCTAACAGAGGCACCAGCGGCAGGGGGGCGAGGACCAGGCACCAGCCTCCCAGCGCGACGCAGGCGGCCGAATAAACCAGCAGACCGCCAAACGCTATGGCCAGGGCCGTTCGCAGTGTGAGACGACCGGCGGCCAGTTCCCGTCCGGCGGTCCTGGGATTCAAGGCATCGAGTCGGCGATCGAAGATCCGGTTGAAAGACATCCCGAAAATACGGGCCCCAACGGCGGCAGCGAGCACCAGCAGCAGAACACGCGGCTGCGGGGTCAAGCCCCGTGTGCCGATCCAGGCACCCGCAAAGATCAGCGGAATGCTGAAAGCAGTGTGTTCGATTTTTGTGAAACTCAGAATTTTTTGAAAATGGTTCAGGAAAGCCGCCTCCGCTTTAAGGGCTTCCGCATCCGTGCGTGACATCGTCTGATATTCCGTTGACCAGGTGAGCAGCGATCGCGTCGCTGACCGCTGCCAGGTTGTAATGTAAATCGGTTCGTTGGCCGTCGTCGGCCGTGTCGGTGATCCCTTTTATCATAGCGCAGGTAGCCCCGTAAAGACCGGCCACCCACGCGACGACCGCGCCCTCCATGTCCACCAACTCACCCCATTGCGACAACCGGCGACGCACGTGTGCATCGAAAACCGGACGTTCAACGGTCACCAGTCGGGCGGTCGGAAGGTCGGGCCACCGGTTTTCGGTGCAGTAGACGGAACCGCCCCGTATGCCGGGACCCGGAGGACCCTCTGAGGCCTCGGTGACGCGCATGACCTGTCCGGGTGCCAGCACCGGGCTGTCGACCAGGATGCCGCAGACGCCGGCATTGATCAATCGATCACAGCCCTTTTCGCGAATGAGCGTCTGGGCGGCCAGAGCGGCCGCCACCTTTCCCATCCCACTGACCATAACCAGCGCAGCAAGGTTCGGCAGCCTGAAGAGAGAAAACGGTCGATCGCCGGTTTGCTGCGCCCCGGTCCTTTTCAGGAAGGGACGGGCCTCCGGCAGCGTGGCATAAAGAATGCCGATCACGAAATAATTCCGGCGGCCCGTGCGCGCTGATCCAACTCGGCCACCGCCCTTTTTCCGGTTTCGCCCAGATCGAGGCTGTAAGAATTGACAAATGTGTGGATGTGCCGGCGCAGAACATCGTCGGACATTTCCCGTGCATAGCGGCGAATATACGGAAAAGTCTGTTCGGGGTTCTCCTGGGCCTGACGGATGCTGCGGCGGATGAGCCCTTCAATATCCCGCATCTGCCCCTCTCCGAGTTCCGCACGCGCGGCGATACAGCCCAGGGGTATTGGAAGACCTGTTTCCTCCTCCCACCAGGCGCCGAGATCGACGACGGTGTGAAAACCGGCCTGGGTGTAAGTAAACCGATTTTCATGGATGATGACACCGCAATCCGCTTTGCCGGCTGAAATTTCGGACAGAATCCGATCGTAGGTCACGAAATATCGTTTAGCGGTCTCCGGCGCCCAAAGACGGAAAAGCAAATGGGCCGTCGTCCATTCGCCCGGCAGAACAACCCGTGCCGCGGCAACCTCGGAACGTGTCAGCGGTTCTTTCGACACCAGGATCGGACCGCAGCCGTAGCCCAACGCGGCACCGCTGTCCAGCAGCCGGTATCGCTCGCGGACCAGCAACCAGGCATGAAATGACAGTTTGGTCACGTCGAGCCTGGCCGTCATCGCCATGCGATTGAGCGTTTCCACATCGTGCAGTTCCACCTCAATTCTGACTCCCGGAAGCTGCAATCCGCCGGCGGCGATCCCATAAAAGATAAAGGTATCGTTCGGACACGGTGAATAGCCCAATCGGATCGATTCAGCGGTAGGCATTATGACCTCTGTTAGCGTTGACGGCGGCCCTGGAGCACGACCTTCCGGCGGTCAGCAGGAAGACCCCTTGACCATAGTTCAGTTTTTTTTACGGTAATTGTTGACGGAAATCAACCCTCAGATACGTAATCAGATACGTAATCAGTTATGTAATCAGATCTGTTAAATGACGGCAGCGCCGAGAACCTATGGCACCTCTTCCAGCCGTTAACTATCAAGGATTGCCGCTTGCGGTTATGGAATCCGGGTCTCGACGTACGTTGCTTTTGCCCGGACACCCGGAAAGAAAAAGTGTGTGTCTATTTTTCGGAGGCATGCTATAGTACCGCGCAATTTGAAAGGCCTGGTCGGCGTTTAGGAGGAGTCGGTCCGGGACACCCATCTAAAAATGGGTATTTATACCTCCGCATAGAAAGAAAAACGTCATGCCGGCAGTGGGTGCCCAAATGTTGTAGACAAAAATAAGGTCGAGGAGTTGAAAGATGAAAAAATTGTCGACGGTATTATTACTCATCGCTGTTGCGGCTGTTCTCGCCTGTGCCCATCCCAGTGATATGACCCAATCGGGGCCATCCCATTTTGAGGTCGCCATCCCCGCCGGTTGGCAGAAACACACGACCAACAAATTTTTTCTGATCTACAAAAAAGACCCTCTGCGGCAGTACATTCTTGCCCAGGAACGCCCGCTCGACAAACCCTTCAAATTCAGCAAAAAAAGTTTGACGGCCGGTATGCCGTCGCAGGAAGTCGCGACCGTCGTCATCGACGAACTGAGATCCGATAAACAGCTCCTCAATCTCGTCGTGATCGAGAGCGCGCCGGTAACGATAAAGGGCAATGACGGGTGCCGCATTTTGTTCACCTACGGATTGGGGGACGGCTTGAATTACAAGACCCTCTACCTTGGTTTCATCAGAGACGCGTCCTATGTGAGTTTGCGGCTTAACGTAGCCGCAGACAAGGATTTCGACCGAAATATGCAGGCATTTAACGAAGTGGTCGACAGCATCCGGTTTCTAGTAGCCGGCCCCGTGTGATCCGTTGGCATCGTCCACTCCTGACAGAACCACCCGATTGACCCTGGTGCGCCACGGCCGGGTTCACAACCCTGAAAAAATATTTTATGGCCGACTGCCCGGCTTCGCATTGAGCAGCAAAGGTCTGCGCGAAGCCCGGTGCGCAGCCCAAACCCTGAGCCACGAACCGCTGGCGGCCGTGTACACCAGCCCGCTGCTGCGCGCACGACAGACGGCCAGCGCCATTCAGGCCTGCCACAAGCACCTCAGAATTCGGACTTCTACGCTGCTCAACGAGGTTTATTCGCCTTACGAGGGCCTGCCGACGAATGTGGTGGACGCTCTCGGCGGAGATGTCTATTCCGGAACGGCTCCGCCTTACGAGCAGCCGCAGGACATCATCCGGCGGGTTCAAAAATTCGTTCGCCGCATCCGTAAACATTTCGCCGGCCGGCAGGTGGTGGCCGTGACCCACGGCGATGTCATCACCTTCATGCTGCTATGGGCCAATGATTTGCCGGCAAAGCCGAAATACAAACGCAACCTCTCCGTAGCCGGCCTTTCAGACCGTTACCCGGCCACGGCCTCCATGTCGACGCTCGTCTATCGGACTTCTTCGATGGATGAACAACCGCTGATTTTCTACAAAAGATCCGACTGTTCACAGTGACCGAAGAATAAGGTGCACTTGCTTAAAGGTACGTGTGCAGGCCCTTCAAGGTGCGCCCGTTTTCATCGACCGGGGGGCATGCAATTTTTCCGGTCGCTCCACCGCGGCGGGTGGCGGCCAATCGGTCTATGTAGGCCTGATCGATGTCGGCGGTCACGTAGCGGCCGTCGAAAACAGAGCAGTCGAAGGACGTCAGCGCGGGGTTTCCGGCCGAGATGCTGTCCTTCAAATCCTCGAGGTCCTGATAAACAAGCCAGTCGGCACCGATCTTCCGCTCGACTTCCGATTCGCTGCGCCTGTACGCGATCAGCTCTCCGGTGGACGGCATGTCAATGCCGTAGACATTCGGATGGCGCACCGGTGGTGCGGCTGAAGCAAAATAGACTTTCCTGGCCCCGGCGTCGCGCGCCATCTGAATGATCTGTCGGCTGGTCGTACCCCGCACGATGGAATCGTCCACCAACAAAACGGCTTTGCCGTTAAATTCCGATCGAATGGGATTCAATTTGCGCTTCACCGAAAGCGCCCGCTGCCACTGATCCGGCATGATGAAGGTGCGACCGATATAGCGGTTCTTGACAAACCCTTCGCAAAACCTGACCCCAATGCGGGTCGCCAGTCTCAGGGCGGAGGGCAGACTGGTGTCCGGCACCGGAATCACTGCTTCGATGTCGTGGTCGGGTCTTTCCCGCAGGATTTTATCGGCCAACTTCGACCCCATGCGCAGCCGTGACTGATAGACGGAAACCCCTTCAAAAACCGAATCGGGTCGCGCAAAGTAGACGTACTCGAAGATACAGGGAACTCTGCGGGGACTGTCGGCGCATTGACAGGCGTGGAGATGCCCCTCCCGGTCGATCGTAACGGCTTCGCCGGGACCGACATCCCGCATGAGCGTAAAACCGAGCACCTCCAGCGCGGCGCTCTCCGAAGCGATCATATAGTCCGTTCCCTGTGCCGTGTCGCGTCTTCCCAGCACAAGCGGTCGGATACCGTTGGGGTCGCGGAAGCCTACGACGCCGTATCCGTTGATCAGAGAGGCCACGGCATAGCCGCCGCGGCAGCGGTGATGGACACCGCGCACCGCCGTAAAGATGTCGTCGGCCGTAAGCGTCAGTCGGCCCAATTTCTGCAGTTCGTGCGCAAACACATTGAGCAGCACTTCCGTATCGGAGCCGGTGTTCATATGGCGTAGATCGTCTTTGAGAAGACGGCGGCCGAGTTCGCCGGCGTTCGTCAGGTTGCCGTTATGCGCCAAAACGATGCCATAGGGCGAGTTCACGTAAAAGGGCTGAGCTTCGGCCGAGGAATGGCTCCCGGCCGTTGGATAGCGAACATGGCCGATGCCCATCGTCCCGGTAAGGCGCTTCAGGTGGTGTGCCCGAAAGACATCGTGCACCAGGCCGGTTGACTTGCGCATGAAAAAATGGCCGTCGCGAGCCGTGACGATCCCAGCCGCATCCTGCCCGCGGTGCTGCAGCACCGTCAGGGCGTCAAACAGCGCCTGGTTCACGAACGTTTTGGAAACAATGCCGACAACACCACACATGATGATTCCTTTCAGTAAGAGGGACAAGACTCAACATAGTGTCTAGTCACACTTAATTTATCTTATCCAATATCGCCCGCTGCTCGATATTTCAAGCTTGGGAACATAACAATGAACATCGGCAGTATTGGTTTAGGTTCAGCACTGCCTCTGGCTGCAAGCATCCAGTTTGATCGAAGAGGAAACTTTGCCCTTGGCTAGTTTCATATGACGGGTTAATTAAAAATGAACGTCGAACATCGAACGTCCAACATCGAATGCAGTCGAGACACTTTAAAAATGACACGACACTATTCTTTTTTGGGTGTTTCGCCAGGCAGGATCTGCGGCCCGAGTTTGTATTCGCAGAGAAGGCGACCGGCCGAACATCTCCAACCGCTCAACAGATGTTTGACACTGCCGTGTGCCTTGACTATACTTTTGTCGTCCGATTGATCTGCCCGGCAGGCCGCTTTAACCCGGGTAATAAAACAACTGATAACAACGGCATTCTTTAATATCTCGAACAGGATCCCGCCTATGAAACCCCGTAGATCAATTCTATCGGTACCCGGACACGTCGGAAAAATGCACCAGAAAGCACACCGGAGCCGGGCGGATGTCATCATGCTCGACTTGGAAGACAGCGTGCCGCTCGAGGCCAAGGACAACGCCCGCACCGCGGTCGTCAACGCCCTGCGCACAATCGACTGGAAGGAAAGGGTCGTCACGGCCCGCATCAATGCCCTGGACACCCCCTTTGGCTACCGGGATTTACTGGTCCTGGCCGAGGAGGCCGGGGACCGGCTCGATTCAGTCGTCATTCCCAAGGTCGATCATTGCGCCGACATCCATTTTGCCGATAAGATGTTGACCGGCATCGAGATGGCCAAGGGCCTGGCAAACCGCATCGGACTCGAGGCTATTATCGAATCGGCCCGGGGGTTGGCGGGAGTTGACATAATTGCCGGGTCCAGCGAGCGCCTCGTGACCCTGGTTTTCGGAGTGGCCGACTACTCGGCCTCGATCGGCGCCCGATTGGCTTCTATTTCCGGCCACGGTGAAAAAGAAGAAGAGCTTTACCCCGGACATCGCTGGAATTTTGCCATGAGCCGCCTTGTCATGGCCGCCAAGGCAAACGGTCTGATGGCCATCGACGCCCCCTACGGCAATTTCAAAGACCCGGAGGGGCTGCGTCGGTCGGCGATCATGGCCGGTGCGCTCGGCTTCGACGGCAAATGGGCGATTCACCCCGAACAGCTCGACACCATCAACACCGTTTTCTCACCGTCTCCCGCAGACATCGAACGCGCCCGCCGCGTCATAGAGGCTTACGAGGAAGCTCAGGCAGCCGGCCGTGGCGCCGCATCGGTTGACGGTCGCATGGTCGATCGCGCCACGGTGCGGTTGGCGCAGCAACTCTGGGAACAGGCCCGGCATCTTAAATTAGTGTGACCGACCGCTCACCCTCCGATCTGCTCGAGGTGCAGAATCGAGCGGGTTGCGGAAAGCAACCGGAAGGAGTGACGCGCAAGGGTGAACCCTTTTCTGGCCTCGGCGATGCTGAGGCGGTGGTGAAAGGGGCTCTGCGGGTCAAAGGCCGGGATGATGACATCGATGTCGAACGTGTTGCCGGATGCCGGACCGCGGTAGATGACAACCGCTTCACCGATGGGGACTTCCTCGTCGCGCGCGAGCATCAGGGTGGCACCGATCGCACCGCCCGGCTTCGCCCGCACCACTGCTTCCGATGGCCCCGCCGTATCCTCGAAGCCGATGACGCCGGCGTAGTAGTCACGCACGTCTTCCGCAGGGGTAATGAACCGGAAGGCGAAAAAATGAAAAACGCCGAACGAAACGACGCCGAACATCGTCAATGCCGCCAGTAGCAGCCCTTCACGCCGGCGCGTGATTTTCATCGGCATCACCCTGCAGCGGCTCTATGCAGCCGGCGTCCGCGTTACCGACATAATTGACGCGGGAAGA
>JARFQH010000224.1 GCA_029287875.1 Desulfobacteraceae bacterium
CGCCATTCTGGGCGGCGGTACATCGGAACAAATCCGGCATCTCCACAAATATGCACAGAACATAGGCCTTGCATTTCAGATCATCGATGATATCCTTAATGTTGAAGGCGATCCGGCCCTGCTTGGCAAAGCGGTTGGAACCGATCAGGAAAAGAATAAATCGACCTACCCTGCCCTTCTCGGTCTCGTCGAATCAAGAAAAATGGCAGCCAACAGAGTAAAAGAAGCATTGCAGGCTCTTGAATATTTTGATAAAAAAGCAGATCCCCTGCGGGCGGTCGCACAATATGTTATCGATCGCAAGCGCTGAGACCAAACCACCCAACCTGCTTGTCCCGTGCCCATGGGGAGTCGATTACCGTCAATCTAACTAAAGCGGCGCAGCCGCGTTTCATAAATTCGGGGCACCCGAATTTATTTGGGTACATCAATTGAATTTACTCGATCGCATCGATCTTCCAACAGACGTGAAACAGCTTTCCCGTGCTGAACTCGAACAGTTGGCTGAAGAAATTCGCCAGGTCATCGTGGATGTGGTTGCCGTCTCCGGTGGTCACCTGGCCTCCAGTCTCGGGGCGGTAGAACTGGCCATCGCTCTTCACTATGTCTTCGATACGCCGCAGGACAGAATCATCTGGGATGTCGGTCACCAGGCGTATGCTCACAAGCTGATTACCGGGCGTCGCGATCGGTTTCACACCCTGCGTCGTCACGAGGGACTTTCGGGTTTCACCCGTACCACCGAGAGTCCCTACGATGCCTTCTCGACCGGACATAGCAGCACGTCGATTTCAGCGGGTCTGGGAATGGCCTGCGGCAAGTCCCTGAAAGACGAATCTTCCAAGGTGATTGCGGTGATCGGCGACGGCTCTCTGACCGCCGGTTTGGCGTTCGAGGGACTCAACCAGGCCGGCAGCCACAACGACAAAGAACTCATCGTCATCCTTAACGACAACGAAATGTCGATCACCCGCAACGTCGGTGCTCTCTCTTCCCTTTTGAGCCGGACCTTTTCGAAGAAACGGCTCCAGGTTTTACGCAAGGATTTTGGTCTATTTCTGAAATCCCTGCCGAAAATCGGCGACGATATCTACCAGTTTGCCAAACGCACGGAGGAATCCTTCAAGACATTCGTCACCCCGGGTATGCTGTTCGAGGCCTTCAACTTCGAGTATTTCGGTCCGATCGACGGTCACAACCTGGATCATCTTATCGATATTCTAAACAATATAAAATATTTAAAAGAACCGGTGCTCCTTCATGTAACCACCCGCAAAGGCAAGGGCTACCTGCCGGCCGAAAAAAATCCGGTCTATTTCCACGGCTGCGGGAGTTTCGACATCGACACCGGGACCTGCCTGGATGACAAGAGCGGGCCTCCCACTTACACCCAGATTTTTGGAGAGACACTGGTGAGTCTGGCGGAACAAGACGAACGGATCGTCGCCGTCACGGCGGCCATGCCCGAAGGCACCGGACTGGCATCGTTTTCAAAAGCATACCCTACCCGTTTTTTCGATGTGGGCATTGCCGAACAGCATGGTGTCACCTTTGCGGCTGGACTGGCGACCGAAGGTTTCATTCCGGTGGTGGCCGTCTATTCTACATTCATGCAGCGGGCTTATGATCAAATCCTGCATGACGTCTGTCTGGATGCCCATCACGTGGTCTTTGCCCTGGATCGCGGCGGCATCGTCGGCGACGATGGACCCACTCACCACGGTCTTTTCGACCTGTCCTATCTGAGAAACCTGCCCAACATGGTGGTGATGGCGCCCAGCAATGAAAACGAACTGCGGCAAATGATTGTCACCGCTATACAGCATAACGGTCCGATTGCGTTTCGGTATCCGCGCGGCAGTGGCGAAGGCGTCCGAACCTCGGAGCCTCCCCGGCCGCTGCCGATTGGAAAAGCCAAAGTTCTGACAACCGGAGAAGACGTGCTGATTCTGGCCGTCGGCCGGCCGGTGAACGAGGCCCTCAAGGCCCGTCAGTTGCTGGTTGAAGAGGGCATTGCCGCCACGGTCGTCGACTGCCGCTTTGTAAAACCTCTGGACACCGAACTGATTGCCGCACTGGCCGAAAAGATCCCGCGCATCCTAACAGTGGAAGAAAATGTGCTGGCCGGCGGGTTTGGCAGTGCCGTTCTCGAGTGTTTGAGCGATCTGGGGATAAGCGGGTGCATGTTCCGGCGAATCGGTATTCCGGACACTTTCGTCGAGCACGGAACTCAGAAGCTTCTCAGATCAAAGTACGGCATCGACGCACCGGCGATTGCCGAGGCGGCCAGGCAGTTGACGGTAACCGACGAGTTGAGATTGCGGCACGCCGTCTAATCCGCTTAAACTCCTAAAAGACCCTTTCCCACAACTTCGGCGTCAATCTACTAAACTGATCGGTTTCCCGCCCAGGCGGGATTCAGCGTTGCCTCTGGCCGCCGCCTCCAGTTTGATCGAAGGGGTTATAGGCTTCAGGTGTCAGGTGTCAGCAAACCCCAAATCCTGAAACCTGAACTCTGATTTGGTTGCGGCCGAAGGCCTGCATTGGGGTACTTGGTCTCATGACGGCTTCTGATAAACAGCGTCTCGACCTGGCCGTTTTAACCAGAGGCCTTGCGGTGAGCCGACAACGCGCCCGTGCGCTGATCATGTCGGGCAAGATCCTGGTCAACCGCAAATTGATCGATAAACCCGGCGTGCCGGTCGCCGATCAGGATGAGATTCTCCTCAAGGGAGATGATCATCCATTTGTCAGTCGTGGCGGGCTCAAACTTGAGGCCGCCCTAAGGGCCTCCGAGGTCGTCGTCGCCGACAAAGTCTGCCTCGATGTGGGCGCGTCCACGGGCGGTTTCACCGACTGCCTCCTCCAGCACGGCGCGCACAAAGTTTACGCCGTCGATGTCGGCTATGGCCAACTGGCGTGGAAACTGCGACAGGACCCGCGCGTTGCTGTCCTCGAACGGACCAACGTCCGCCACCTGCCCTTTGAAACCGTCGGCGAACCGGTCGACCTCATCACGATCGACGTTTCGTTTATTTCCCTCAGAATTGTCGTACCGGCTGTCCTTCAATTTATGAAGGCGGACGCCGCCGTCTTGGCGTTGATCAAACCGCAGTTCGAGGTCGGTAAGGGTCAGGTCGGCAAAGGTGGTGTCGTGCGGGATCCGAGGCTGCATCAACAGGTGCTTGACGAACTTACCGCATTTTTCATCGGCATACCGTTGTCGGTCACCGGCGTGATCGATTCGCCCATTTTGGGACCCAAGGGAAACAAAGAATTTTTTATCCTGCTGCAACGGCTGTCAGCTGAATAGGTCCTTTTCGATAGCCCCCTATATGACACCGCCGGTTCGATTTCTACCAATCCTATTAACCAACCCAACTGACTCAAGCGAACTAACTGACCAAAACGACACAACCGGCCTAACGGGCTCAACGGGCCAACCGACCTAACCGCCTAAACTGAGTAAAAGTTGGCCTTGATTTTTACGGTTGAAGAGGTTAGAGGGTTTTGATTTATGCTCTTTCTTCAAAATCAAGGCTGACGGTTTCAGACATGTCCAAGGCCAGGCAATGCCGTCCCGGGCCGACGCGCAACGCAGGGATCGGATGTTTCAAGAATCGTCAAGACAATTAAATGAGAGGGGAACATAGATGAGTGAGATGGTGGACAAACTGAGAAACATTGCACTGGTCGGCCACGGTGGTTCAGGCAAGACTTCCCTTGCCGAAATCATGCTCTTCAAGGCCGGCGTCACCAACCGCATCGGACGGGTTGAAGACGGCAATACGGTGATGGATTACGAGCCGGAAGAGCTGCGGCGCCAGTCGAGCATCAGCAGCTCCTTTCATCAGTTCAACTGGAAGAAGCACACGATCAATATCATCGATACACCCGGCGACCAGAACTTTTTCAACGATACTAAATTCTGCATGCCGGCCGCCGATTGCGCTATCTTCCTTATCGATGCCGTCGACGGGATCAAGGTGCAGACAGAGCAGGCCTGGGAATTCGCCCGGGAATTCGACATGCCCTGTGTCATTTTCATCAACAAGTTGGACCGCGAGCGGGCTGATTTTACGCGTGCTTTCGAGGAGGCGCGCGGCATTCTGGATCCCAAACCGATTGTCCTGCAGTTGCCGATCGGAAAAGAAGCCGCTTTAAAGGGAGTGGTCGACCTGGCGCGGATGAAGGCCTACTCCTACGAAGCCGACGGAAAGGCGAAGGAAATCGACATCCCGGCCGACATGAAAGATGCGGTCGAATCGGAAAGAGAAGCCTTCATCGAAAACGTGGCCGAAGCCGACGATGCACTGGTCGAACGTTATCTCGAAGGTGAAGAACTCACGGACGAGGACATCAAGGCGGCGCTGACCAAGGGTCTGCTGTCACGCATCTTCGTGCCGGTGCTCTGCGGATCGGCGACCGCTAATGTCGGCATCGAACTGCTGATGGATTTTGTCGTCGCGAGCGTTCCCTCCCCTGCCGACCGCGGCGCCATCAATGCCTTCGATGAATCCGGCGAAAACGTCGTTGCATGTGAACCCGATCCGTCGGCACCCTTTGCCGGCTTCGTCTTCAAGACAGTCGCCGACCCGTATGCGGGCCGCTTATCAATCTTCCGAATCGTCTCCGGCACCCTTGGCGGCGACGGGACATTTTACAACCCCAACAAGAGAACCCGGGAGCGCTACAACCAGCTCCTCACCTTGGCCGGCAAAGAGCAGAAACCAGCCGGTCAAGCCGGGCCGGGGGCCATTGTAACGGTCGCCAAACTCAAGGAAACCACCACCGGCGACACGCTGTGCGCCGAAAACAGAAAGGTCAAGTTTGCCACGGCGGAACCGATACCCACCTTGATCTCCTACGCCTTGACGGCCAAATCCAAGGGGGATGAAGACAAGATCTTCAGTTCGCTCTCCAAATTGATGGAAGAAGACATGGGGTTGAAGCTCGACCGCAACGCCGAAACAAAGGAAATTTTGCTCTCCGGCGCCGGCCAGATCCACATCGAGGTCACGATCGAAAAGCTGAAGCGAAAATTCAATGTCGAGGCCGTGCTCAACATCCCCAAAGTACCGTACCGGGAGACCATAAAGAAAAAGGTTCGGGTTCAGGGCCGCCATAAGAAACAAACCGGTGGACACGGCCAATTCGGCGACTGCTGGATTCAGCTTGAGCCGCAACCGCGGGGCGCCGGATTTGAGTTTGTAGACGCCATTGTCGGCGGTGCGATTCCGCGTCAATACATCCCGGCGGTAGAAAAAGGAATTCTCGAATCCTCTCCAAAGGGCGTATTGGCCGGGTTTCCCTGCATTGACTTCAAAGTGACCCTCGATGACGGTTCTTACCACGCCGTGGATTCATCGGAAATGGCCTTTAAGATTGCCGGCTCGCTGGCTTTCAGGAAAGCCACCGAACAGGCGAATCCGGTCCTGCTCGAACCGATCATGGAGGTCACCATAACGGCACCCGACGAATACATGGGCGATATCATGGGCGATCTCAACGGCCGCCGGGGGCGTGTGCTCGGGATGGACAGTGCCGGTCGCAACCAGGTGATCAAGGCCCAGGTGCCGATGGCCGAATTCCTGACCTACGCCCCGGATCTGCGTTCGATGACCGGGGGGCGCGGCATCTACACGATGAAATTTTCACACTACGATGAAGTACCGGCTCAGATTTCCGAAAAAATCATCGCGGAAGCCAACAAAGACAAAGCATGATCGATAACCCTGATGGGTTATCTGTTTGCAAACCGAAAGGGATTCGACTGTATCGAATCCCTTTCGGTTTTCAGGGACTGCACTTCTTCGACGGCGCATAACCGTGCCAGTACGCCTCCCATTGGCTCGCAAAGAGGATCCGGTTTTTGGGGTGTATCTTCCCTGATTCGGCACAGCGTTTGAGGTGGAAGCGCCGGGAGTGACGGTTGCCGATGATTTCCTCACCGGGTTCCCTCCACTGGTCCCAGATACCGACACCTGCTTTCATGGCGCGACGCTGGGCCTCCATCAGGGTGCGGTCGTACCGGTCGTTCGGTTTTTTATAAAGAGCATAGGCCCAGCCGGCGTTGATCATTTCGAGGTTAACGCAACGACCGTCCCCGAGGAATACGTAAGCCAGAAGGCGGCCGTAGTGGTCTTTTGCCTCCCGGTCGAATTCCAGCCGGACCTTTTTGCCATAGACCAGTGCCTTGTTGGCTTCAAACGCCTTATTGCCAAAGGGTTCGGCCGGTTGACCGTACTTCGCGTGCGCGACTTCCGGGGCGTTGATGCCGATGTAGCGCACACGCCGCCCGTCGGTCAACAGAATCGTGTCGCCGTCAGCGACCCACTTCACACGCACCCATTCGGATGCCGCTGCAATTTCTGCCAACTGCAGCCACAGCAGAATAAAACATCCCGCCGCAATCCAACCGCTCCGTTTCACCTAACACCTCATGGGATCGGGGACGAAATATATTAATCAAAATGATCCTGATTTTTTGCCGGACACCTGTCTCAAAATTGACAATGATTTTATTGAGAATTCACTATAGTTCGAGTATATAGACAAAAATCGAGACGCCGCGTAAAACGGTTTTTTGGGCTTTTCGAGTTTAGGGGAAAAACTGCCTATGGTTTTCAGTGCTGACAGATGTGTTCAATGACGTCAATAGAAGGGTTGCAAAAATATATTTAATTACCGGTTAGGTGCGCTTTATGTTGTTTAATTCGCAGGAATTTTTACTCGTTTTTTTACCACTGACGCTGATCCTCTATTTTGCCTTTGCCGGTAAAGAAACCCTGCGCATCTGGGTACTGATTTCGGC
>JARFQH010000258.1 GCA_029287875.1 Desulfobacteraceae bacterium
TTGTTTCACGATGTCTTTACAGACCCTGCTCGGGGCGGACAGGCACCCTTCGCCGCCTATCGGCAGGCTATGGACGACAGCCGATTCGATGAGCTTTCCATGACCGAGACCCTGGGGGTCTTGAGGCGTAAAGGTGACAGGAAAAAAAAAATCAATCTTTCATAAAATAAAGAACAAGGCTCTTGCCCAGCAGCGGGTTGAGCAGCTTGTCGAAGAAACGCGTGATCTGCGGCTGGTGCATGATGTCCCAAGTCAAAAAACGGTGATAAAGATTGACCAGCAGATGATCTTTTCGCTGCGGACCCACAAGACACTTCAACCACCAGTAGGGCGTGTGCAGACTGTGGGCCCAATGAATCCCCCCTAGCCGCAGGCCGGCGGCTGTCAGCAAGTCGATCAGCTCGCCTTTGCTGTAGATCCGAACATGGCCGCCCTCCGCGAGCCGGTAAGCCTTCGAGATCGACCAGCAGATTTTTTCCGGCCAGTAGCGTGGCACACTAACAACAAGCGGACGTCCTGGATGCAACACCCTCGCGATTTCAGTCACGGCCCGTCGGTGGTCGCGGACATGTTCCAGGACCTCGGAGCAGATCACCAGGTCGAAGATATTATTTAAGAACGGCAGGCGGGTGGTATCGGTGGCGCACAGGCCCCACCGGCCGTTGCCGTGTCTACCCAGCCGATCGTGCAGCATCAACCGATCCTTTGCTTCACCAAGTGCCGAAAAACTGAGATCGGCACCGACGGTAAATATGTGTGGCTGCATATAGGCGGCGCAGGTGTGACGACCGGTGCCGCAGCCGATGTCGAGAATGCGATGGCCGGGGCGGATCGAGAGCCGGTTAAAGTCGACCGTTATCACGAATCGCCTCTCGGTATACAGCGGCGGTCTTTTGGGCCGCTCTTTGCCAGTTGAACAGCCGTCTGACCCGCCGGCAACCGGCCGCACCTAAAGCACCGGCGGTATCGGGATTGTCCAGAACGGAGGCGAGGGCTTTGACCAGGGCCGGGGTGTTGCCGGGAGGAACCAGGATGCCGGCATCGCCCACTACCTCGGGAAGGGCCCCGCCGGTCGTGCTGATCACCGGCACGCCGCAGGCCATCGCCTCGGCGGCTGGAAGGCCGAATCCTTCATAGACCGAGGGAACCACCGCCACGCTGGCCCTTGCGTATTCCCTGACAAAGACCGGTGGGTCGATCCGGCCGGTGAAAGTGATCCGGCTGCCGAGGTCGAGGTCTGCGATCAGCCTCGCGACGGTGCCGTTCTGGTTGAGCTCGCCGACGACCACCAGGCGCACCGCTCGTGATACCGCCAGCTCGGAAACGGCCCGCAGCAGGAAGGGCAGCCCCTTCAGCGGAATGTCGGAGCTGTTGGTGACGATGATCCGACCCTTTTCACGGATAACCTCCGGCAGCGGGTGAAAATCTTCACTGCGCACCCCGTTGGGGACAACTGTGAAGCAAGCGGCAGGAATATCGAATCCACGACTGATGTCCGTCCGCGCGCGGTTGGACACGGTAATCAAGTGCGAGAGGGTTCGGGCCACGCGTTTTTGCATGCCGATAAATGAAAACCAGCGCCAGTGCTTCAGCTTGCGCCAGCCAGAGGTGGTGCTGCGAACGGCGATGTCGCGGTCCACACTCATCGGGTGGTGAATAGTGGCTACGATCGGCGCCTTTTGCCCGATTGCCCAGACTCCGTAGGAAAGGCATTGGTTGTCGTGGACGACATCGTAACGGTGCAGGCGGGGCATCAGAAAGCGGCAGGCCCGAAGACCGAACAGGAACGGTTCCGGAAACCCCATGGTCGAGACCCCCAGCCACTCCAGGAGGTTTAACGGATGGCGAAGTTCTTTTAGGGAGGGCGTTCGGAAGGGATTTGCGGGATCAAAGAGGTCCAGACTGGGCAGGCGGTGTACCGGGATGTCGGCATCCAGCCGCGGTTCCGGCGGCCCGGAGACGACCTCGACACGGTGTCCCAAATCCGTCAGGGCGCGGCTCAGATTCCTGATGTAAACGCCCTGGCCGCCGCTGTGCGGATTGCTACGGTAGCTCAACAGGCAGATGGTCAACGGGCGATCGAAAAAATCCGGCAAAATATTGGGCATGACATCCTTATTTTCGGGTTAAACACTCATGGCCCTTAAGCCACCGCTGGTTACGGGTTACGGGTTCTGAGTTTCGAGTTTCGAGTTTCAAGTTTCTATTTTTAGGTCGATTTCCATGCTTCACCCGATGGGTGAAAGTGGCCAATCCGCACAATGGCGTATAAAGTTAACGAAACCGATAGCTTATAACTTTTAACCCCAGAACCTTTGAACCCAGAACCTTTGAACCGTGAACTCTGAACCTGGAACCGGTCAGTTGAGATAACTTATTTATGAGTAAGCCCTTAGTCTGCAGTTACCTTACAAGCCATCAGCCTTTAAAGGAGAACGCCTTGCGGCGTCAAGTGCTTTCTGGTAATTTCGGCTTGAGGAGATAGAATCGAAAAGGCGGCCGAAAAATCGTCCGATGATAAGTGGCATCCTCGTCGTAGATGAAAAAGGATCGAGTGATGGAGACTGAGATGGTGGAGCCTACAGCGATGAATTCTTACCCGGATCAGATCACCTTGATCGAAGTGGGGCCGCGGGACGGTTTTCAGTTCGAATCCAAGATCATTCCCACGCCCCTGAAGGTCGAGATTATCAGTGGCCTGGTTGCGGCCGGTTTGAAACAGATTCAGGTGACCTCTTTTGTCCATCCGCAGCGTGTACCCCAAATGGCGGATGCCGAATCTCTGCTGCGGGCGCTTCCGGTGTGGGAGAATGTTGAACTTTCCGGGTTGGTGCTGAACCGCGAGGGCCTGGAACGGGCCCACCGTGCCGGTCTGCGGCATGTGGAAATATCCATTTCCGCCAGCGACACCCATAGCCGCAAGAACACCGGCATGCCGCTGGATGAAGCGTTACAGCGGGGACAGGAGATGGTGGCTCTGGCCCGACAACACGGCATGTGCGCGCGGGCCGGTATCCAGTGCGCATTCGGGTGTGTGTATGACGGTGCAATCCCGCCGCAGCGGGTGGTGGACATGGCCCGGGTGTTTATTGACCAAGGGGCCGCTGCGCTTGCACTGGCCGACACCACCGGCATGGCCGATCCGCTCTCCATCCGTCGTATGATCACCGAAGTGCAACTTGCAGCGGGCGAAACCCCTCTGATTCTCCACCTGCACGACACGCGCGGACTCGGGCTGGTTAACCTGATGGTGGCCCTGGAATGCGGTGTCACACGGTTTGATACCGCACTGGGCGGTATGGGAGGGTGCCCTTTCGTTGCGGGCGCCGCCGGAAACATTGCGACCGAAGACACGGTTTATCTGTTGGACAGGCTGCAGGTTAAAACCGGCATCCGCATCAAGGATGTGGCGGCTTGCTCCATTAAACTGGAAAATTTTTACGGCAAGACGTTTGCCGGAAAAATGGTCCGGTTGGCCCGCTGATGCGGAATTTAAAAACAGGCGCGACATGTCGGGACCAATTCTTGGCTACAGAACTTTTGAAAACTGCCGATAAAACCTTAGACGCCTTTCGCGGTACTGCGCGGCGCCAATCCACGATTAGGTATGCCGCAAAAAAATATCCTGCAAATTCAGTGGACTGTATTATGCACCAGGCCGGTCAAGAAACCATTTTGTTTGTTGATGATGAGGAAAGCATCCTCGATGTCGCCAGCGAGTATTTCAAACGCCGGGGCTACCAGGTGGTGACGGCCTGCAACGGCCTGGCGGCCGTCAATATCCTCGAAAAGCAAACCGTCGACTGCTGTTTTACCGATATCAACATGCCGGGAATGGACGGGTTGGCGCTGGCCGAGCACATCCACAAGTCCGACAACACACTGCCGGTCATCATTATGACCGGTTATCCATCGCTCGACAACACCATTCAGACGCTTAAAAACGGTGTCGTTGATTTTCTCGTCAAACCGGTCAACCTCAGCCAAATGGAATTGTGCGTTCGGCGAGTTTTCAGCCAGCGCCGGTTATTCGTTGAAAATTTGCTTCTCAAAGAGGAAGTCGAAAGCAAAGAGAGACTGGAGAAACTCAACCGCGAGCTGACGGTCAAAGTCGAGGAGATGCATATCCTCAACCGGATATTAAGCGATTTCTCCGTCATTTCGTCCAGCCGCGAGGTTTTCAAGCGCTTGGTCGACATGGCGGTTGAAATAACCCGCTCGGACCGGGCCTGTTTTTTCATTGTCAACGATTCCGTAACAAAACCGTTTTTCACGGCCGCGGTTTGCGGCAAGCCGCCGAGCGTTGCGGCTGAAGCCGCCGAGAGCGGGACCGGTTACGACCGCGCTGTCGGCGATCCGAACGCGCCGGTTCAGCCGGATCTATCGAAACTGATCCGCGAGGTGGCCGACGACGAAATTCCCCTGCTGGTTTCAGACAACAACGGATCCCGCAACATTCCGCAGGATTTGCGGTCACTGATGATGGTGCCGCTCAAGATTCGACAAACTGTTTTCGGCGTGCTGATGGCCGCTCTTGAAAATGATACCGCCGCCTACACCGAAAAAGACCTGTACTATCTTTCCTTCATGGCCCAAAATGCCGCCAACGCCATCGAAAACCTCGCACTTTACGAAAATATTTACGAAAACCTGTTTGCCACGCTCTACGCTTTCGTAAATGCCATCGAGGCCAGAGATCGATACACCCAGCAGCACTCCAGCCGCGTGACCGCTTTTTCGATCGAAATCGGAAAAGCAATGGGCTGTACCCTCGAGGAGCTGGACACGTTGAAGTTTGCGGGTCATCTGCACGATATCGGAAAAATCGGCATCCGGGATGACATCCTGCTGAAGCCGGGACGGCTGACGGATGAAGAGTTTGCCAAGATCAAGGAACACCCGGTCATCGGCGCCAATATCGTCGAACAACTCGGATTCTGGGAGAGGGAGCGCCAGATTATCCGCTGCCATCACGAGCGCTACGACGGGAAAGGATATCCGGACGGTCTGTGCAAAGATGAAATCCCGATCCTGGGCCGTATTCTCACGGTGGCCGACGTCTACGACGCCGTATCTTCTGATCGCGCCTACCGCAAACGCATGGAAGAAGGTCAGGTTTTGGAGATCATCAAACAGGGCGCGGGCACGCAGTTTGATCCGGAAGTCGTCGACGTCTTCCTGAAGCTCCACCGGGAGGGAAAGTTTAGCAAGCTGATGTCATCCGGCAGCGCCACACACCTATTCACTCATCTGCGCAATTGATCACTCTTCGTGTCGTCATTCGCAACTATCCGGTATGGCTTAACATATTGATTACATTCGAAGCGGCTGTATAAACAACCTTATTCGACACTTTGGCGTTATTGAAATCTAAAAAAAGGTTGTTAACTGTGCCTTAAATACCGGAATGCGACCCGGGGAAATTCTGACGTTAAAATGGTCACAAATTCGCAACGGATTTATATATCTGCAGAAAACCAAGACCAACGAGGCACGCCAGATTCCTATTAACGAAGACCTGGATCTGCCGTTCAAACAGATTCGAGCAGAGCAGAACCCCGCGGGGTCAAACGTAATCGGCCTTGATAAAAAGCCTGTAAAGGCGATACAATACAATACAAACCATGTTTTTTCGTACAATGGCGAGCCAATGCAGGGACTTAAATCGTCTTTTAGCACTGCATTAACCAATGCCGAAATAGATGATTTCAGGTTCCACAATCTGCGCCATACTTTTGCAAGCCTGGTGCCAATGGCTGGGGGGAGTTTGAAGGACGTGCAGGAGTTGTTAGGTCATAAAGATATTACGATGACGTTACGTTATGTCCATTCCCAGGAGCACAAAAGAAAAGCCGTTAACCTGCTAAACGGGCTAACGGCCAAGGGGAAAAATTACTCACTGTCAGATTATGTCAGATTTTCTGAATCAGAGGAAAATGCGGAAGTTGTAAATGCTTGATATTACTGGTCGGGGCGAGAGGATTTGAACCTCCGACCCCTTGAACCCCATTCAAGTGCGCTACCAGACTGCGCCACGCCCCGACTTAAAGCAAGGCTGATCAGCTAACATTTAATCGGTATCATGTCAAGAAGTGAAACACACTCTTGCGGGAAAAGGCCGCTTCAAAGGCCTCTCGTCCCCCCGCGGCTGCGGCCGGGTGACACCATCGGGATTGCGGCTCCTGCCAGTCCTTTCGATAGCGAGCAGTTCAACCTGGGGGTCGGTTTGCTCGAAACCGCCGGATTCAAGGTCCTGGTGCCCCAAAATCTCTTTCTTAAAAACGGCTATCTGGCCGGGACCGACTCGCAGCGGGCGGAGCTGTTTATGAACCTGGTCACGGATCCGGTCGTAAAAGCCATCTTATGCGCCAGAGGCGGATACGGCTCGATGCGAATCCTGCCGCTGATCGATTATGGCTGTATCCGCGAAAAGCCTAAAGTCGTCGTCGGCTACAGCGACGTGACCGCCCTTTTGACGGCGCTCTACAGCCGCTGTGGATTGGTCACTTTTCACGGACCGGTTGTCGCCGGTTTGCCGGGCTTGGATGAGCAGTCGCTGGCCGCCCTGATGTCGGCTATCGCCGGCCCCGCAACGGTCGACATCAGCGCCCCGCAGGGCGAGACAGTTTGCCCGGGATCCGGCACGGGGCCTGTTTTGGCGGGAAATCTAACGACCCTCTGCCATTTGATCGGAACGCCTTACATGCCCCCCACTCAGGGCCATCTGCTGCTGCTCGAAGATCGCGGCGAAGCCCCGTACCGGGTGGACCGGATGCTCAGCCAGCTGCGTCTGGCCGGATGCCTTGAGACGATTGCCGGCCTGGCATTCGGATCCTTCGACGATTGCGGCCAGCCTTATGAACTATCGAGAATCTTTGCAGATCATTTCAGCGACAGGCGATTTCCGGTTTTGACCGGATTGGACGTCGGCCACGGCAAACGCAACCTGACGATTCCGATCGGCATCAAGGCCACACTCGATGCCGATCGACGCCGCTTGACATACCACCACCCGGCCACCACGGAATGATGGTTAGCCGCCGGGCAGCGGCTCTCGGTGAATCTTTAGGGTTCTTGTTTTCACTGAGAATGGCGACTGTCGGAAGCGCCGGTTGGCATTTCTTTGCATCGTGCGGCATTTTCCTTCAATGAAATTTGACCGTTTACATAACCTGATGCAACAGGCCGCAGCGGAGGGAGTCTTTCCCGGCGGCGTACTGCTTGTCTCCCGGCAGGGGGTGATTGAAGATCTTTTTGTCTGTGGGGTCGGCAATCGTTTCACTCAAAGACCCGTGACCGCTGAAACGGTCTTCGATCTCGCCTCGCTGACCAAACCCTTGGCGACGACACTGGCGGTAATGCTGCTGGTCGCAGACGGCCGGCTGGCACTTGGACAACCTCTGGCGTCTCTGCTGGATGTTTTCAAAGGGACCGATAAAGCGGCCATAACCGTTCGGCAGCTTCTCAACCATACCGCGGGCCTGCCGGATTACCGGCCGTATTACACCGAGCTGGTTCGGGTTCCACACGAGATGCGGCGGCACGCCCTGCTGAGGGAGATCGCCCGGACGCCGTTGGCTCATGGCATCGGTCAAACGGAACTTTACAGCGATCTGGGCTTCATGGTTCTCGGCGAGGCGGTGGAAACGATTTCCGGCAAACGGCTCGACCGATTGGTCGGCGAGGCGGTCTATGCGCCGCTGGGCCTGAACGCCGGTGGGCCACCGCTTTGTTTTATCGATCATGCAGCACCGACCATATTCTCGGATGTGGCCGCCACAGAGCTCTGTCCCTGGCGGCAGTGTCTTCTGGAAGGTGTCGTGCATGACGAGAATGCCTTCGCTCTGGGCGGCATTGCCGGCCACGCCGGGCTTTTCGGCAGCGCCCGGGCGGTCCACATCCTGATTGCGGCCTTTTGGAAAGCATTCTGCGGAGATTCGCCGGAAGGGATTTTGCCGGTCGAAGTGGTGCAATCTTTTTTACGGCGCGGCAACAAAGGTGAGCGGCCCTTAGGATTCGACACACCGTCGAAAACCGGATCGAGCAGCGGCCGGTACTTCAGCTCCGCCACCGTCGGTCACCTCGGATTTACCGGAACCTCTTTCTGGTTGGACCTGCAGCAAGCGATCGGTGTGGTTTTGTTGACCAACCGGGTGCATCCCCACCGCACCAATGAGCGCATCAAAACCTTCAGACCCAAACTGCATGACGCCGTGATGAATATCCTAAGGACGCATACGGAAACCGGATGATCGGTCGTGGTGTTGCCGTCAACCGCGATCGATTACAAAAGGTGCTCGCTATCTTTGCACTGCCATTCAAACGTACTGCATTTGGATGGCAGTCTTTTTTGGTGAAAATTCGGGGGAAAAGAGGGCTCATTTGGGGCCGGGTTTTTGCGAACCTGACATTTTTTCTTGTAAAAACAGTATAATTTTGGTAGCGAAGCATGGAAAATTTTTGTATAATAACGTCAAAAATAAACGCACCCAAGCCGCGGGTGCCCATTGAGGTCGTATGAATCTCTTTCTTGACAGCATCTTAGGTATTTTCTCGAACGATCTGGCCATTGATTTGGGCACCGCCAACACACTGGTGTACGTCAAAGGGAAGGGTATCGTTTTAGACGAACCGTCGGTCGTGGCCGTCAGTATGGACGGTCGCTCAAAAAACCGGGTCTTGGCCGTCGGAGGTGAGGCCAAGCACATGCTGGGGCGGACCCCCGGAAGCATCGTGGCTATCCGACCGCTGCGAGACGGCGTCATCGCCGATTTCGAAGTGACCGAAGCCATGCTGCGGCACTTCATTCAAAAGGTTCACAACCGCAGGTCCTTTGTACGCCCGCGCATCATCATCGCCGTGCCGTCCGGTATCACTCAGGTTGAGAAGAGGGCGGTCAGGGAATCGGCCGAATCGGCCGGTGCCCGGGAGGTGTTCCTCATCGAAGAGCCGATGGCTGCCGCCATCGGGGCGAACCTGCCGATCACCGAACCGACCTGCAACATGGTGGTCGATATCGGCGGTGGCACGACTGAAGTGGCCGTCATCTCGCTGGCCGGTATCGTGTACAGCCGCTCGATGCGTGTGGCGGGCGACAAAATGGACGAGGCGATCATTCAATACATCAAGCGCAAGTACAACCTTCTGATCGGCGAGCGTACCGCTGAGATCATCAAGACCACCATCGGCAATGCCTATCCCAACCCCCAGGATCTCGAAACCATAGAGGTCAAAGGCCGCGACCTGGCTTCCGGTATCCCCAAAATCCTCTCGATCGACTCGGAGGAGATTCGCGTGGCTATTTCAGAGCAGATCGATGCGATCGTTGAAACGGTCAAAATCGCGCTGGAACAAACCCCTCCGGAACTGTCCGCCGATATCGTCGATCGCGGCATCGTCTTGACCGGCGGCGGCGCATTGCTTAAAAACCTCGATAAACTGCTCAGAGAGGAAACCAGCCTTCCGATCACGGTTACCGAAAATCCATTGTCTACGGTCGCGCTCGGCGCCGGAAGAGCACTCGACAGCCTCGAAATACTTAAACGTGTCTTGATAAACTAGGTTCATGTTTTCAAAAAGAATGTTGGTGATCGTTGGCGTCTTTTTCCTGGTCTTCGCCAACATCGTGGTCCTGTTTATATCCAGTAACCGAGTTCCTTCCTATGGTATCGGGCGCGTCGCGCTCTATTTGGTCGCTCCGATTCAGGACGTCGTTTCAAACACCATTAAGGTGGCCCGCAACACCTGGCAGGCCTACTTTATGCTCGTTTCAACGGCTCAACAAAACGCCCGACTGAAAAAGGAGCTGCAGCAGGCGAATGCCCGCAACAGCCAGTGGCACGAAACGGAGCTTTCCAACATTCGGCTCCGCCGGCTGCTCGATTTCAAGTTATCACTGGAGAGCCCGTCCGTGGCGGCCGAGGTTATCGGCATGGACCCGTCGCCCTGGTACCGGGCTGTCATCATCAACAAAGGCAGCAACGACGGCGTTCGCAAGGGGCTTCCGGTTGGGATTCCCGAAGGAATCGCCGGTCAGGTGATCAACGTTTCGGCGGCTTATGCCAAGGTGATGTTGATCACCGACCGCAACAGCGCTGTGGATGCCATGGTCCAGCGCACCCGAGCCCGCGGCATCATCAAGGGTGAATCCACAAGCAGCTGCGTATTTCAATACGCCTTGCGCAAGGATGAGGTCAACATCGGCGACAAGATTGTCGCGTCGGGACTCGACGGGGTTTTCCCGAGGGGAATGCCCATCGGTGAGGTCTCGGGAGTGGTCAAACGGGCTGCGGGCATCTTTCAGGAAGTCAGCGTGACCCCATATGTCGATTTCGAGAAAATCGAGGAAATGCTGGTATTTCTCACTCCGTTGCAGGACCAGCTTGTGAACCCGCAATGACCTATGTTTTTTACATCATTATCAGCCTGTTCCTAATCGTGCTTCAGACCGTTATCCTGCCTGATCTGCCGGTCCTAAACAGCGTCTTCGACTTGACGGCGATGTTCGTGATCTATCTCGGCTTGATGCGCAGTGCACGGGAAGGTCTACCGGTTGTCCTGATGCTCGGGGTGATCATGGACAATCTTTCCGGTGCTCCGTTCATGGTCTTCATTACCACTTATTTCTGGTTGTACGTCGGCGTGCGCTGGCTCTCACGGATCCTGCAGGTCGGGATGCGCTTCCGACTGGCGTTCATCATCTTAGCCGGCATCCTGCTGGAAAACGTGATATTCATATTGGCTTTCGGAGGGGTCGACGCTCTCAGACAGATGCCGTCGACCACAGCGGGTAAGATTTTTCCGCGCTTGCTCTGGGCCGTTATTTTCGGGCCGATTCTGATCCTGATACTCGAGCACGTTCACCGGATATGGGATCGTTGGGTACGAACTATTCTGATTCGCAGATCAGATTCAGTCGGCGGCAGGGCGGTCAGGTGACCGGGATGCGGTCCCGCAGCCTGAGGCAAGCACCTGAAAGACGCCGACCGATGACGCGTTCCGAAAGACTTTTTGCCACCGTTTCCGGATTTTTGTTCAGGGAATCCATGCTTTGGAAAAGTATCTAAAAACCGCCGATACCGATTGGTACAAGCAACGTATCATCGGCGTCATCCTGGTAATGGTCACCTGTATGACCGTTCTTTTCGTGCGTCTTTTTTTTCTACAGGTGATAAAGGGCCAAGAATACCGGCGTCTTTCGGAAAACAACAGCATCCGTTTGCAGCGCATCGAGCCTTTC
>JARFQH010000306.1 GCA_029287875.1 Desulfobacteraceae bacterium
TTGGAGCCACCTTGCGGAATCGAACCGCAGACCTACGCATTACGAGTGCGTTGCTCTACCAGCTGAGCTAAGGTGGCGTTTTGCCGGCACCGCGTAAGCGTTCACAGGGCACCGCATCTGCTTTGTTGTCGGGCACTTGAAGTACAAAAGTACGTCTGCGCGCCCGACGCCTTGCATCTGCGGCACCCTGTAAACGCTTACAATTAGATGGGTTGAAGCGCATCGGACTTTGCAACCCTGTGAACGGTTACGGTACCTCTGCCAGCAACCGGTGTGGTGCCGAAGGTCGGCCCTCTCTGCCGGCGGGCCGTAAAAATAAGGGATTAGATACGTTTTTTATGACACAAAATCAAGATAAAATGTCTGTGCAGGAATTGATCGAGCGACTTCCGGGCCGCAGTACCGGCATCGACTGCACCGGGCTGACCGGTGCGAGTACCGCATATCTGGTATCCCGGCTGCGGGCAAAGTTGGAAATGCCTATTTTTCTTGTAACGAGTTCACAGAAGGCGATCGACAGCCTGGCAGAAGACCTGCACTTTTTCTTGCCGCCGTCTGCGGTGCCGGCGTCGATATTTCCGGCTTACAACCTTTCACCGTTCAAGTTCATTGCCTACCACAACGAGACGGCTGCCAGGCGTATCGAGACTCTGTACCGACTGGTGGCCGTCGATGCTCCGCCGTTGGTCATTACGTCCATCGAAGCCCTGCTGCAAAAAGTTATTCCCCGCCAGGAACTCGTCAATTTTGCTGAACTGATTATGGCGGGAGAAGGTTGCGAACGCGATTGGCTGGTCGAAAAGCTCGTTGCCGGAGGGTATAACCGGACCGCCATCGTCGAAGAACCGGGCGATTTTTGCGTGCGCGGTATGATTCTGGATGTCTTTAGCCCTGGCTACCCGGAGCCGGTGAGAATCGAATTCTTCGGCGACACGGTCGAAACCATCCGGGTTTTTTCGGCCGCGACCCAGAGAAAAATAAGAGAGCTGCCGGAAGCGGTCATTTTGCCCGCCAGAGAGGCGATCCTGCAGGCCGAGAACCGCGTGGCGGTGATAGCCCGCGTCCGTCAGGAAGCGGCCAAACTCGAAATGCCGGTCACACGCGTGCGAAAAATAGTCGACCGCATCAAACACGAAGGGGTCTTTCCCGGGGCCGAGGGACTGCTGCCGTTGATCTTTCCTGAATTGAGCTCGCTGTTCGATTATGCCCCGCCGGGCGCGCTCTTCGTTCTTGCGGATACCGAAGACCTGGAACGTCAGGCCATTGGAACCCTGGAACGGGCGCGCAACAACACCCTCGAAGCCAAAAACAGCGGGCGTCTGTGCGTGGACTCCGAGCAGATGTTCCTTTCATGGGAGCAGACGCAGCAGATGCTGGACCTGAGAAAGCCGTTGCGTCTCAGGATGTTTCCCGTTCTGGGAAAGGGCCCGCCAGGTCCGGAAGCCCTTCCGATCGGCCGGTTTACGGTCACGGAAAACTCCGCACTGCAGGCCGAACTCAAGCATCAGGAGGTGAAAGAAGACTTGTTTGCCCCCCTGGTCGACTGGATCGAGGACAAGCGGCAGACTGGCAGCCGGACGCTGATCGTCTGCCGTTCCAAGTCGCGCGGCGAACGGTTGCAATCAATCCTCATCCCCTACGGCGTCAAAGCCAAATTTGCCGAATCACCGGCCGAGACCGCAGGGGGCAAGGAGACACTCTTTACGGTCCTCGGCCGAATTTCCGGCGGGTTTGCCTGGCCGGATGAGCAGTTGGCCGTCATCACCGAGGAGGAGATTTTCGGATCGCGCCGCCGACGCCGGGTGCAGATCCACCGGCCGCCGCCCGCGGAGCTGATCAACGTCGAGGATCTGAAGCAAGGCGACTTCATCGTGCACACCGACCACGGGATCGGCCGCTACGGGGGTCTTGTCAAATTGAAATTGAACGGGACGACCAATGACTTTCTGCTGATTGCCTACCGGGGCGACGACAAGCTCTACCTGCCGGTGGATCGCATGAACATGGTTCAGAAGTATCTGGGCGTGGACGGTGTGGTACCGGTGCTCGACAAAATGGGCGGAAAGTCCTGGGCACGGGTTAAGGCCCGGGTTAAAAAATCGGCCGAAAAGATGGCCGGAGAACTGCTGAAATTGTACGCGGCCCGCAAGGTGAGCAAAGGTGTGGCGTTCAACCTTTTCGAAGACGAACTGCGGGAATTCGAAACCGGATTCACCTTCGAGGAAACCGCCGACCAGCAAAAGGCGATCAATGACGTCCTCAACGACATGTCCCATCCGGTTCCCATGGACCGACTGGTTTGCGGCGACGTCGGCTACGGCAAAACCGAAGTGGCCTTGCGGGCGTCATTCATGGCCGTTTACAATGGTAAACAGGTAGCGGTTCTGGTGCCCACAACGGTCCTTGCCGAACAGCACTTCGCTACTTTTTCAGAGCGTTTCGGACCGTTTCCGGTGCGCATCGCCTGCCTGAGCCGCTTCCGCAGTGCGCGGGAGCAGCGTGACATCGTGCAGGACCTGAAAGCCGGAAAAATGGACATCGTGATCGGCACCCATCGGCTGTTCTCGAAAGACGTCGCTTTCAAGGACCTCGGCCTGCTGGTCCTGGATGAAGAGCAGCGTTTCGGGGTCAAGCACAAAGAAAAACTGAAAGCCTTGCGTCGCAACGTCGACGTGCTGACCCTGACCGCCACTCCCATACCGCGTACGCTGCATATGTCGCTGATGGGAACCCGCGACATCAGCCTCATTTCGACCCCACCGGAATATCGTCAGGCGATCATCACTTATATTTCCGAGTTCGACGATGCCGTGGTGACCGAGGCCATCCGCAAGGAACTGCAAAGAAAAGGGCAGATCTTTTTTATCCATAACAATATCGCCAGTATTGACAAAATTGCGAAGAAAATCAAAGTACTGGTGCCTGAAATCCGGCTCGACGTCGCTCACGGCCGTCTGAGCGAAGACGAACTGGAGCGGATCATGCTACGGTTTTTCTCGCGCGAGATCGATATGCTCGTCTGCACCACCATTGTCGAGTCCGGCCTCGACATCCCGGCCGCCAATACCATCCTGGTGAACCGGGCCGACAAATTCGGCCTGGCACAAATGTACCAGCTGCGGGGACGGGTCGGCCGTTCCGAAGATCAGGCCTATGCCTACCTCTTTATTCCCCACGAATCATTGCTCGGCAAAGATGCCCAGAAGCGTTTGAAGGTTTTGATGGAGCACAGCGACCTGGGCGCGGGTTTCCAGATCGCCATGAGCGATCTGCAGATTCGCGGCGGCGGGACGATTCTGGGAGCGTCTCAATCCGGTCACATCGCGGCGGTGGGTTATGAAATGTTCCTGGAGCTCATGGAACATGCGGTTGCTGAAATGAAAGGCGAGCCGGTGCAGGAGCAGCTGTCGCCCGAGATCAATCTCCAGCTGTCGGCCTTTATTCCGGAATCCTATATCCCCGACATCGACCAGCGGCTTTCCGCCTACCGGCGCTTGTCGCGGGTAACGGAAGTCGCCGAAATCTCTGATTTCAAGGCCGAGCTGATCGATCGCTACGGTCCCATACCCGAGGAGGCGCTGAACCTCCTGCTGAAAATCATGCTGCGGGTTTTCGCCATCAAGGCCGGCGTGAAACGTCTGGATGTTGTCGGCGCCGGTCTCACGATGGTGTTTTCCGAAGCGCATCAGAAAAATCCAGGTGGTCTGGCAGACCTGGTCATGTCGGCTCCCGACAGGTACAGCCTGACACCGGATTGTGTATTAAAGACACGGCTGCGGGGTCGGGAATCAAAAGGCTTGCTGGGACAGACGAAAAACATCTTGAAAGAAATCGCGCGGCATGTTAAAAATGAGTTTTAGATTTATGATGTTATTTCAGTACGTTTTAAAACCAATAATTTCCGTGTGCCCATAGGCGTTGCGCAGCGTCGACGATTATCGGCTGCGTGACCGGCAGGCGGCATATCGACCTTTACAGGCCCGTGAACAACATGCTGAGAGGCTGTTTCTATTGGGGTGCCGCAGCCGTTGTCTTCGCTCTCATAGGATGTTCGGGACACGACACCGGTACCGGTGATGAATATCTGATCCGGATCGGCGAGCGTGTGGTGACCGTGGCTGATTTCAACCGCGCTTTTGAGATTGCCAAAACTGCTTACAGCCACAATAGTCTGCAGAACCCGGAGGACACCAAGGACGCCCAGCTCAGGCTCTTGAATCAGATGACCGAAGAACTGGTCCTACTTCAACGGGCTGGTGAATTGGGCATCGGCGTTTCGGACGAGGAGTTGGAAAAGGCTATTGAAAAAATCAGAGCGGATTTTCCGGACGACGCTTTCGAACAAACGCTTCTCGAATATGCGGTTTCCTACAAATCCTGGAAAAGCGGCCTGAAGACGCGGCTGTTGATGGAAAAACTGGTTCAGCAAGAGTTGAAGGACGAGACCGTCATCCAACCCGATGAGGTTGCAAAATTTTACGAGGAGAACTACAATAACGATGCGACGCAATCGGGCGATACGCGAAACCCGGCGGCGGTCGAGGAAATCATCGTGAAGCAACTGCGCCGGGTTAAGATTGAAAACGCGTACCGTAACTGGATCGAAAACCTTCGGAAGCGTTACACGATCGACATCAACAAAGACCAGTGGAACAAGATCCTCGCCGCACCAAGCTGATGGTGCGCAATTGCGGCGGTCAATGAAGATCGAGTGTGTTTTCGCAGCGCCCGTTTGCTGCCGGGAGGTCCCGATCGCGATCCGCGCGGATGAATTGCCGTAAAGTGTCATGACCGAGCCGGGCGGGTTGGCGGCAGAAGACCGGGCGACGGAGCGCTCATCAGTGCTCGAGACCGCAACCCGCCAGTGTTGACTTATTATTCACCAGAGACAGATTCAGCAAACATGTGTTTTTATCGGCTCAAAGTTCGCCCGTTATTACCCGGCCTCGGCCGCCTTACAACGCTCGTGATCGGGCTCGCTCTGATCACCCTTTTGCTTCTGCCCACGGCTGTCGGATTCGCGGAGGTCGTTGATCGGATTGTCGCAATCGTCAATGACGAGGTTATATCGCTTTACGAATTAAACCAGGCGACGCAGCCGTATATCGAACAAGTTCGGAATTCCCAGTATCCTGAGGATGTCGAGCGGCAGTTGATGTTCGAGGTGCGGGGTAAAATCTTGAACGAGATGATCAACGAGAAGCTTGCCGATCAGGAGTTGAAGCGCCAGAACATTTCGGTCAGCGATAAGGAGGTCGACAACGCCATCGAGCGGATCAAAGAATCACGCACCATTACCGATGAAGAGCTGCGCAAGGCCCTGGTCACTGAGGGAATAACCTACGAGGAATATCGCCAGCAGACCAAGCAACAGATCTTGCGGGCCAAACTCGTCAACCGGGAGGTGCGGTCGAAGATCGTCATAACCGACCAAGATATCAAAGAATACTATGAGCAGCACGCAGAAGAATATGCCTACGAAAAGAAATATCACCTGCGCAATTTTTATATCCGTCTTTCTGCCTTTGCCACCGATGCCGACCGGCAGGAGGCATTGCGTAAAATGGAGACTGTTCGGGCGGAGTTGAAAGCGGGCAAGCCCATTGACGAGGTGACCAAGGGTGCGTTTCAGCCAGATGCTCTGGTCGAGAGCGACGATATGGGGCTATTCAAACTAGAGGATCTTTCCGCGCAACTAAGAGAAACCATCCGGGACATGAAACCCGGGGATATTACGCCTGTAATTGAAGCACCCTTCGGCTATCAAATACTGATGGTGGAGGAGGTCGTTGATACGGCTGGGAAGACACAGACCGATGCCGCAGCGGAAATCGAAGACAAACTTTTTAACCAGATTGTCGATCAAAAATACCAATCCTGGTTGCAGGACCTAAAGGACCGTGCCCACATTAAAATCATCAACTGATGTGCCCGCTGGGGATGTCGAACACCAAACGAGCCGGCACGAGGCAGGAAACGGACACGCAAAGATGACAGCTGAATCCGAGAAGACAGCACTTTCCTTCGGGCGCTACCTTCAATCGATCCGGGTCGAAAAAGGGATAAGTCTCAAGGCCGTTTCGCAGGAAACCCGAATCAGGCTGGAAACGCTGCATTACATCGAAGCGGAAGACCACCAGCACCTTCCGGACGAGGTATATGTCAAGGGCTTCTTGAGGGCCTACGCCAAGGCTATCGGGGCGGACGGCGATGAAGCCGTTCAGCATTACATCTCCCGCCTGGCGGTAAAGCGAAAGATCGCTCTATCCGAAGCCGCCCTGTATCGAACAGGCGGGGCCTTCTGGCGGCGTCTGTTATTGTCTATAGCTGCCGTGATTTGTCTTATTGCCGCGACGCTTTACGCCGTTTCGGCATGGCGCGAGCACCATATGCCGAAAGAGGCGGTTTCAACGGAAATGGCCGAACCGCCGACGACGGAACCGGCGATTGAAAAGCCGGATGCGCTTTCAACAACTCCGGCGGAAGAGAAGGCGGTCCCGGCTCCGGCGACTGAAGCGTCGACCGAACCGTCGATGGATTCGGCAGATGATAAAGAGGTTTCTACCTCTGAGGCTTCAACCGGATCTGCGCCGCCGCCGGTAATCGCCGAGAAATATCGACTGTCGATCGACACCATCGAAGAAACCTGGCTGAAGATTATCGTCGACGACCAGCAGTCCAAGCAATACCGACTTAATCCGGGCGACCACATCGAGCTGGAAGGCTCCAGGAATTTCAATCTCCTTATCGGAAATGCGGGCGGCATCAGACTCGAGCTGAACGGCAAGGCAGTGGCACTGTCGGGTAAGAGCGGTCAGGTCGTTAATCTTCAACTCCCATGAAAACGGCATGTCGAGCTTGTCTACTCCCGCCATCATTCTGCGACGGATCGAGTATGGTGATTTCGATCTTATCTTGTCTTTCCTGACATTGGAAAAAGGCAAGCTCTCCGCGATTGCCAAGTCCGCTAGAAAGAGCACCAAGCGCTTCGGGGGCATACTGGAACTCTTTGCGGCGCTCGACATCCTCTGCAGTTCGGGACGGCGCAGCGGTTTGCCGGTTTTGCAGGAAGCGGCTCTAAAGCAGCCGTTTGCCGCCATTCGGGCATCGATCATTTGCACGGCCTATGCGAGCTACTGGGCCGAGCTGATTGACGGGTGGTCGGAAGAAGGACAGAGACAACCCGATCTCTATGAATTGCTCCTGCATGTGCTCAACGAGCTCGATTTGGGGCGGACACCGGCTGATGTTCTGAGTATTCTCTTCCAGATTCGGTTTCTGGTGCTCTCCGGGCATGGTCCGATCCTGCGGGGGTGCAGCAGGTGCAAACGCGACATTGATCGGATCGAGGGCGGAACACTGTTTTTCGATCTGTCCCGTGGCGGGGTGGTATGCGGGCGCTGCGCGGCGGGGGGATCGGGAAGGCTGACCCTTTCCAGGGGTACGCTCAAACAGCTGCAGTGGCTTGAAAGCGGTGATTTGTCAAGGGTCGGACGTCTTCGATTTTCGCCGCCGGCGATCGTGGAAAGCCTCAAGGTCCTGGAAGCTTTCGTTCCATACCAGCTGGGCCGTGAGCCCCGCAGCCTGACGTTCCTGCGGCAGGTTAGAAATCCATAAACGGTTCATTGAAATCGAGGTCGATGTTCACTGATGAAGACCAACCTGCAAGAAACCCTTAAAATCGATCCGGTAATGACATCGGCGCCTTGTCGGGTAGACATGGGCGGCACCCTCGATCTGGCTGTTTTTTATAACCCGCTGCGGCACCTTTCGCCCTGCACGTTCAATCTCGCCATCGATTTGAGGACCACGGTTCGGCTTCTGCCGTACCGATCCGGGCGGGTGAAAATAACATCGCGGGGATTCGAAAGCGCCGACTATCCATCCGACCGCGCCCCGTTCAACCATCCCCTGGGCCTCATGTTCGCCACGGCGGCCTATTTTGGGGCCGATGGGGTTCACGTGGTCATCGAGTCTCAATCACCGCCGCGCAGCGCACTGGGGGGGTCCTCGGCGGCGGCCGTGGCCCTGACCGCCGCCTTTTTGGTTGCTGCCGAGAACATGGCGCTGACCCCCGGTGTTCGGCGGCGAATTGCCCTTGTGGCCCACCGAATCGAGGAGAGTGTGGCCGGGGTGCCGTGCGGACGGCAGGACCAGCTGGCCGCTGCTTTCGGCGGTGTCAACGCATGGTACTGGCAACCGGGGTGGCGGGGCTTTTCATTTAAAAAAAGCGCTCTTTTCAGGAAGAGATATTTTTCGACCTTCAGACGCCACCTGCTGCTGGCCTATTGCGGCGTGCCGCACGAGTCGAAAGACGTCAACGGACAGTGGGTGCACCAGTTTCTCGGCGGCGGGTACCGCCGGCACTGGATCGAAATCCTCCACTGGACCAAAAAGTTTATTGACGCTCTGACCGGTTACAACTATATAGGGGCAGCCGAGGCCATGAACCGGGAAACGGCTCTGCGCCGGGAAATGACACCGGAGGTGCTTGACGACATGGGCGCCAGGCTGGTAGAGACGTCGATGCGCTGCGACTGCGGGTCACGATTCACAGGCGCCGGCGGTGGGGGCTGCCTCTGGGCCCTCGGCCGTGCGGAAGATATCCAAAGACTCAGGCCTGCCTGGGAAGAAGTACTTTCAGAAAGACCGGAGGCGTGTCTGCTTCCGTTCGGCATCGATGCCGAGGGTCTGTCTACAGTCGGCCGGAGGCCCCCAGCGGTTTAGTTCGAAAATAGAATCAATCCCATCAAAATGGTGGGCACCGGCACCCGGATAAACGGTTGCAAACGGAGGCTGAAACTCGCCGCCAACGGTCTCTAAGACCGGACCAGGCCCGTTTTTAAATAGTGACGTCTGAATCAACTGAAGGTCGTTCCTTTCCGGAGCACCGGCATCGGGTCCGGTCCAAGATCCCGTGAGCGGCTTCAGACAGTCAGCCCCCGATCGAAACCGCCCATCCGGGTTCCGGTGCATTGTTTTCATGCACCGTGGCGGACCCAAGGGCCATGACCGTTTAAAACGAAAATAGATTAAATCGATTACATCCTTTAATCCCGCCGCGGCGGGACTGAACGGGCGCAACTGGCCAAACTTAACCAACGCAGGCGCCTCCACCTGGATAAGCGGTTGCCAATGGCGGCTGATACACGCCGCCCCAATTTTTTCATGAGAGACAGCCGATGAATTTTCAAGACGTTATTAACGAGTTGAACAGATTCTGGGCCCGCAAAGGCTGCGTGATGGCCCAGCCTTATGACATGGAGGTCGGGGCCGGAACTTTTCACCCGACGACCCTGCTCAAGGCCTTGGGCCCCGAACCATGGAAGGTGGCCTACGTGCAGCCTTCCCGCAGGCCGACCGACGGTCGTTACGGGGACAACCCGAACCGTCTGCAGCATTACTATCAGTACCAGGTGATTCTCAAACCCTCGCCGCTCGACGTTCAGCAGCAGTATCTGGAAAGCCTGAAAGTATTGGGGGTGGATCCGCTCGATCACGACATCCGTTTCGTCGAAGATGATTGGGAATCGCCGACCCTCGGTGCTTCCGGTCTGGGGTGGGAGGTTTGGCTGGACGGTATGGAGATCACCCAGTTCACCTATTTTCAACTGGCCGGCAGCATCGAACTGAAACCGGTATCCGTGGAACTGACCTACGGCCTGGAGCGCATTGCCATGTATCTCCAGGGAGTCGACAACGTCTACGATCTAAAGTGGAACGACCGGATTTTCTATGGCGACGTGCATCATCAGCAGGAAGTCGAGCAGTCGACTTATAATTTCGAGAAAGCCGATGTCCCGGTCCTGTTCGACCTGTTCAATAAATATGAGGCTGAATCGCTGGCGCAGATTACGGCCGGTCTCGTTCTGCCGGCCTATGAATACTGCTTGAAATGTTCCCACACCTTCAATCTTCTCGATGCGCGGGGGGCGATCAGCGTCACCGAGCGTACCGGCTATATCGCCCGTATTCGCAACCTGGCGCGGGGTAGTGCCGAGGCTTACCTCAACCAACGTAAGGAAATGGGGTTTCCACTGTTGGCAAGGTAGCCAGTGGTCGTCAATCGAAGCGACATTGAGGAGCTTTAGATCATTCATTCGGACCAGAGGTAACCATGGATACGCTATTGCTTGAAATCGGTTCGGAAGAAATTCCGGCCGGCTACATTACCCCGGCCTTAGAGGCGCTGGCTTCCCAGCTGCACCAGCGGCTGACCGAGGCCCGCATCGAACACGGTGCAGTCAAAACTTACGGCACCCCCCGCCGGTTGACCGTTACGGTCGCGCAGGTTGCCGCCAAGCAGAAACCGATGAAAACAGAGCTCATCGGTCCGCCGGCCGCAATCGGTTTCGATCAGAATGGTCGGCCCACAATGGCCGCCCGCAAGTTTGCAGAGAAAGCCGGGGTTCCGGTCGAACGGTTGCGTACCGCAGAAACCGCCAAGGGAGCTTACCTGGTTGCCGAGAAAACCGAACGCGCCCTGGCCACCCGCACCCTGCTGAAGGAGATCCTGCCGGCGGTGATTCTATCGACACCCTTTCCGAAGAAAATGCGTTGGGCCGATTTCGACCTCGAATTTGCACGGCCGATACAGTCCACAGTGGCATTGCTGGGAAAAAACGTCATTCAGTTTCAACTCGGCAACTTGAAGAGCGGGCGCATCACCCGCGGACATTACTTCATGTCGCCGGGCCGGATAAAGATTCAACAGAGTGAAGAGTATACCGATGCCCTGAGGGCTGCCAGCGTGCTGGTCGACATAAACGAGCGCAAAAAGGTCCTGCAACGCGAAATCGCCAGTGTCGCCAAAAATCTCGGCGGACGTATCCTACCCGATGCCGAGCTGGAGGACATCAACACCAACCTGGTCGAGTATCCGGTGGCTGTGGCCGGAAAATTCGACGAGGAATTTCTCGAAGTGCCGGACGAGGTGTTGATCAATTCCATGCGGGAGCATCAAAAATACTTTGCCGTGGTCGATGAGAAGAATCGGCTGCTGCCCTGCTTCATTTCCGTCAATAACACCAAAGCCCGTGACATGGCGCTGGTTGCCAGAGGCCACGAACGCGTGATCCGAGCCCGCCTGGCGGATGCCCAGTTTTTCTACCGGGGTGATCTCGAAGTGACCAACGATCATCGGGTCGAACAGCTCGAGGGGGTTTTGTTTCAGGCCCAACTGGGTACGATGCACGCCAAGACCGAACGGGTGACCCACATTGCGGGCTTCCTGGCGGATGCCGTCGGTGACGACCCGAAAAAATCCACCGATCTGAAGCGCAACGTCCTTCGTGCGGCGCACTTATGCAAGGCCGATCTCGTGAGCCACGTCGTCGGTGAGTTTCCGAAACTTCAAGGCGTGATGGGCAGGGTTTACGCCACGATAGCCGGAGAACCGGCTGAAGTCGCCGCGGCGATCGAGGAGCACTACCGCCCGGTCTATTCGGGGGCGCCGTTACCGGAGACGACAACAGGGGCGATCCTTGGGATAGCCGATAAAATCGACTCCATTTGCGGCTGTTTCAGCGTGGGTTTGGTTCCGACCGGTGCATCGGATCCTTACGCCCTGCGGCGACAAGGTATCGGCATCGTTCAAATCATGCTGGAAAAAGGGTTTTCCTTTTCCCTGTCGGCGCTGATTGAAAAAACGCTGAGTCTTTTCGGGAAGAAAAGCCCATCCGAACTTGCCGAGCTGACCGCGATTGTTTTCGGTTTCATCAAAAATCGAATGTCACACCTGCTGGCCGAAGAAGGATTTTCGAAAGACGTGATCGCGGCCGTGGTCGACATCTCCGGCGACACCATCCCCGATGTCTGGAATCGGGTCAGGGCCCTTGAGTCGTTGAAGGCTCAGCCCGATTTCGAGCCCTTGGCGGTTGCGTTCAAGCGGGTCGGCAATATCATCAAAAAATCCGGTCCCGCCGCCCACGCCGGTGCGCCGCAAAAAGTCGATGCGGCGCTTTTCGAACACGAAAGCGAGGGGGTTTTGTATGCCGCATTCCAGGCAGCTGAAAGAAAGGCGACGGCGGCGATCGACCAGGGACGCTTCGATCAGGCCCTGCGGGAAATCGCCGCTCTGCGCGGCAGCGTCGACGCGTTATTCGATGGTGTGATGGTGATGACCGACAAGAAGCGGCTGCGCGAAAACCGCCTGGCTCTGTTGGGCTGCATTGCGGGATTGTTCGAAAAATTTGCCGATTTCTCTAAGATTTCCACATAGCAAACCATTTGTCGACAGCCTGTAACGGAGCCGCTGAGATTTGATCGCATTTTCGCTCCGTGACGCTGGACGCTGCATGCAAAAAACCCTTAGGTCTGTCCAGCGGATGTGGGGGATTTTCATTCTGTAAAGATATTTGGAGGAAAGCAATGGCCTACGATCCCGACAAAGATAAAATGCTCAAAAATTGGAAGTGCGAGGAAACCGGTCTGATGGTGTCGATCAACCGTTACGGGGACGGTGAACCAAAAGTCCAGATCGGCCCTCGGATTCTCATGAAAAAAGACGGCACCGAACGGGCGCCGGCGAAGGCGGGACGGCTGAGCGTCGAGGATGTCCTGTGGCTCTACGATATTATCGATGAAGTGAAAGAAAAGCTGTCCGCCATGGCCAAACCGGCATGAGGCCCGTTCCATCGATGAAAAGTGAAACCGGCGGCAGGCACGCTATCCGGTAAGACGGTGCACAAGGCCTCAAATATACTATCCTGCATGCCAACCTTCAAAGACCGGATCGATCAACCGATAAATCGGAACGCGCCTGCCGATCGTGGATCAGCCGACGATGCCGTCGTCAAACCCGTCAAAGGGAAAAGAGCGCCGGATACGGGTCGCCTTGCGGTTTTGGTCGGTACCTCTATCGATCTCGATCAGTTGGTGCGGTCGATGGGTCTGTCGACGTACCGTCCGCATCCGCTGTTCACGAGCCACCTCTACGTGCGGGCCCGAAACGACGCCGAGCCGGTATCTCTCGTCGGTCCGATCGTTGGCGCGCCCTATGCGGTAATGCTCCTGGAGACCTTGGTTGCCTGGGGTGTCCGGCAATTTTTCTTCTTCGGTTGGTGCGGTGCCGTATCCCCTGTGGTAAAAATCGGGGACATCCTGTTGCCGACCGCGGCCTTTATCGACGAGGGAACATCGGTTCACTACTGCGATTCACGAGAAGCACCGACGGTTTCCCATCCAACGCCGGCTTCCGTTGAACAAATCAGGCATGTGCTGCGCCCGGAGAACACCCGCCTACATGCGGGAGCGGTGTGGACCACTGACGCCATCTTCAGGGAAACTCCGGATAAAATCCGGCGTTTTCAGGCCGAAGGGGCGCTGGCCGTCGACATGGAGATGTCGGCCCTTTTTTCTGCCGCAAACTATCGGGGCGTCGGCATCGGCGGCATTTTGGTGGTGTCCGACGAACTGTCTTCACTTCACTGGTTGCCGGGGTTTAAGACCGAAGCCTTCGCATCGGGACGGTCCCTGGCTTGCGAAATGATCGAGCGCTTATGCCAACACCCCCTGTCGATCCGCACATCACCAAAAGAGTCGCAGAGCTGAGGGCGGCCCTCCACCATCACAATCACCGCTACTATGTTCTCGACGATCCGGAGATTTCGGACGCCGAGTACGACGCCCTGATGCAGGAGTTGATCCGGCTCGAAACCGACTATCCGCAACTCGCCAGTCCGGATTCACCGACAGCGAGGGTCGGGGCGCCGCCGCTGGCTAAATTCGAAACCGTAAAGCATGCGGTTTCGATGCTCAGCCTTGAAAACGGGTTCAATGAAGCCGATATCAAGGTTTTTGATGAGCGGGTGCGCAGGCTGACGGGCAGAAAGACGGTCCTTTACACCGCCGAGCCTAAACTGGACGGTGTTGCCGTCGGACTCGTCTACGAGGGCGGCCGACTGGTAACGGCCGCCACCCGCGGCGATGGTGTCACCGGGGAGGTGATCACCGCCAATGTAAAAACGGTCCCAGCCGTGCCGCTCGTGCTGCTCGACGCACACGGGCAGCGGACGCCTCAGTTTCTGGAGGTCAGGGGTGAAATCTTTCTGGAACGGGAAGGCTTCAAGAAGCTGAATACGGAACGGCTCGAGGAAGGGCTGCCCCTGTTCGCCAATCCACGCAATGCCGCTGCGGGTTCCCTGCGCCAGCTCGATTCGAGAATTACCGCCCGTCGGCCTCTGAGAATATACGTCTACGGTGTCGGATCGACGCAAAACCTGAATGTGGCATCGCACGGGGACCTCCTTCAGTCCCTTAAACAGTTGGGGTTCAGGATCAATCCCCTCACACGTTCCGCCATCACCGTCGAAGAGGTGCTCGATTTCCATGGCGAGCTGGAAGGAAAGCGCCACGCTCTGGCGTATGAAATCGACGGCATGGTCATCAAAGTCGATCGCCTTTCCGATCAGCTTCAGCTGGGCAATACATCCAGGAGCCCCCGCTGGGCGATGGCTTACAAATTCCCCGCGATTCAGGCGACGACTACCGTTGACGCCATCGAGGTACAGGTCGGTCGCACCGGAAAACTGACACCGGTGGCGCATCTCAAGCCGGTTCGGGTCGGCGGTGTCACGGTCAGCCGGGCAACCCTGCACAACGAGGACGAGGTTCGAAAAAAAGATGTCAGGGTCGGTGACCACGTGTTGGTCCAGCGCGCCGGGGACGTCATTCCTGAAGTCGTCAAGGTGATTGACACCAAACGCAGTGGCGCGGAAAAGCCGTTCGAAATGCCGAAACACTGCCCGGTATGTGGTTCGTCGGTCGTCCGCGAAGAGGGGGCGGCCGCCACCCGCTGTATCAACGCCAATTGCCCGGCGCAGATCAAAGAACGCATCAAACACTTCGCAGCCAAGGGAGCCTTCGACATCGACGGCCTGGGTGACAAATTGGTCGAACAGATGGTCGAAAAAAAAGTCCTCAACTCATTTGCGGATATTTTCACTCTGGATCAACAGGTTGTCGAAGGTCTCGAAAGAATGGGACGCAAATCGGCCTGCAACCTGATCGACGGCATCGGAGGCAGCAAGCAGATTTCATTTCAACGGTTTTTGTACGCACTGGGAATTGGCCATGTCGGGGAGCATGTGGCCAAGATCCTGGCCGAACACTTTGCGGGGCTTGACAATATTTCAAAGGCCACCCGGGAAGAACTCGAAACCATCACGGGCGTTGGCCCGATCGTGGCGGCGAGTGTCGTAAACTTCTTCAGCCGAACCGAAAACCAGGAAATGCTGCAGCAACTGTTGAAAAACGGCGTGGTCGTCCGGTATGAAACCCGCGGACATCGGACACCTCTGGCCGGAATGTCTTTTGTTTTAACCGGCGCGCTCACCGGCATGACCCGGCGACAGGCCCAAGAACTGATCGAGGCCGCAGGCGGACGGGTCGGCAGTACGGTCAGTCGCAACACGGATGTTGTCGTCGCCGGCAATTCTCCCGGATCCAAGCTTCAGCGTGCCCGGGAGCTGGGGGTGGCCGTCATCGACGAGGCGGAGTTGCGCCGGCTCATCGGCTGATTTTAAGAGGGGTGCAATCATGGCAGAGAATGTCAGAGCCCACATCATTATCACCGGAATCGTCCAGGGAGTTTTCTTCAGGGTCGAGACCCAGCGGGCCGCCCAAAGATATGGTGTCAACGGCTGGGTGAGGAACAAACGCGACGGCACGGTCGAGGCGGTCATCGAAGGCGAGCGGCAAAAGGTCGCAAGCATGTTGGACTGGTGCCGGGAGGGGCCGCCCCGGGCGGTTGTGAACAAAGTGGATGTCGAGTGGGAAAAATATATCGGGGAAATGGTCGATTTTCGCGTGACCCACTGATGCCAAACTCACCGTCGAGACGCGGAATTCGCAAAGAGTCTTATTAAACGCTTGTGGTCCTAAAGCGCCACCACCAAGGGTTTATGGATTACAGGTTCCTGGTTCTGCGTATCGAGTTTCGAGTTTCAGGTTTCAAGTTTCCCTTTGCGGTTCAGTTCTATTTTCGTCCTAAATCCAACCCTTAATGTTCCTCGCGGCTCCGCGGTCAGAAGCTGTCTCTTATACACATCTCCGAGCCCACGAGACCATTC
>JARFQH010000317.1 GCA_029287875.1 Desulfobacteraceae bacterium
GTTCCCATTGTGCGAAATCGTGTTCCAGATTTTTTATGGCCGCCATTTGGCCCGTCGCCCCGTTTGCGATCAAGATGTAAACGGTAAGGCCCAAATTGTAGGTGTAGTTGCAGTCGAATCGGGTGGGGTCGGTACCCCGGCCGTCGTAACCGTAAAAATGGGTTTGGGTTTTGAAATCCGGGACCGATTTCCGGAAGATCTTCTCAACCGCCGGTGGTATGGCGCCCTTCTGGGTCAGCGCGTTTTCACGCGCCAGGGCCTGCTCCAGTGTCTTGAGAGAGATGATCGATGATTTTCTCAGTAAAAAGGCCCCTTTTTTGTAATTCTCGAACAGCACCGGGCCGTATGTGTCCGGATCGAGACCGCCCCTTTTCAATGTTTTTTGATAGTATTCCCGTTTGATCCCGAGCCGGTATATCCCCTCTTCCTTCAAAATGTTCAGGTAGTCTTTCACCAGCCCCATGATCACCTTGTCGGTTTCGACCTGAGAGAACTGAAAGTTGCCGTGCGCATCTCTTTCGATCAGCAGGCCGTCTCTGAAAAACTCGGGAATGTCGTTGAACAGGTCATCGTCGCGGGTGTTCCAGACGGTGAACGAGCTGTCCTCCCGGGAGCGCTTGGCCAACCGGCGCAGATATTCCAGCTTGTCCTCGTGGAGCGGAAAATCCGCATGAAAACTGGTGTCGTGGGTGGCGTTGTACTCGGCGATGATGGTGTTGAGTTTGATGATGAACACCTGAATCTCGTTGATGAACTCCAACACGCCTTCCGGAATGACGATGATGCCGTAGCTCTTGCCCACTGCGGCCCGACGGACGATCGCGTTGCAGATGACCCGGGAGAGGTGCCGCAGGGTCATCCCGTAAGCCGTGTAGTCGATGGTGTTGTTTCTCTCCGCCTTCTGAATACGGCTTTGGTCGACGAAATCGGCCAAGTCCTCGCCGATCAGGGTAATGCTGGCGTGGGTCTGCAGGGCGACTTCGAGGGCCAAGTGACTGGCGACCCGTCCCATGACCTTGCAGATGTGCCAGTACTTGACGTCCGAGCTGGCATCGTTGGACAGGTTGCTGACGGCATGGGCAAAGGCCCTGGCGGCGGAGTGGAATCCGAACGACATGGCACACAGCACGTGGCCGTCTGCATCCCGGACCTGAATGTCCCCGTCGATGGTTTTGGGAACACCCATTACCTGGACCCCGTCTTTGAGGAGTTCCTGGGCAAGAAATGCGGCATTGGTATTGGAATCGTCGCCGCCGACGATCACCAATGCATCCAGTGCCAGGGCCTTGCAGGTTTCGCGCGACAGGGCCATTTTCTGGGCGGTGTCGATTTTCGTGCGGCCGGTTTTGATCATGGTGAAGCCGCCCAGGTTGCGGTAGGCGTCGACATGCGCCGCCGTCAGCTCGACGGCTTCGTTTTCGATAATACCGTCAGGGCCAAGAATGAAACCGAATATTTTCGTATCCGGATTGGCTTTTTTAGCAGCGTCCCACAGCCCGGCAATCACGTTGTGCCCACCCGGCGCGGGACCTCCCGAAAATACGATCCCGATGTTACGCTGCCGGCAATAGGTTTGGATAAAGGCCTCATCGGCGGCGTCAAGACCCACCAGGGCCTGAACGGAATTGCCGATGATATCCGGCAACTGCTTGCGGGCTTCCCTGTCGATCTCGAAACGGTAGCGGTTGTCGGTTTTCAAGGCCGTGAACGGGTGGTTGAAGACATCGCACACCGCCGGCTGGCTGCGCCGTCTTTGAACCAGTTCTCGAGAGACGGAACCGGTGACCTCCTGGACTTCCGGAATCTTCAACAACTCTTCTGCCGTATTGCCATTTTTACCGGACATCTAATGACCCCCTCAAGTGGTTTCCAGTTTGGTGTCCATCGACGTGACAGATATCCATAGCCGCCCGAATGCCGCGATGTCAAGATTTACCTTGTTGGCCAAAAAACTCCTTCTGCCAGCAAACCTTCCGAACCGGTCTGCTTTTCCCGGCTTGCCGGCTTCGATACGCCGGCGCACAAAGAACGCTTTACATCTTCGACTTTTATGTTATAGACAAACAGATATTTTTCACCGATGCGCGCCTCGACGTGTTGACATCGATCGGAGCCGATTATGCCGGCACCCAAGGAACCAAACCGGTATATTTTGACGTCATCTGCCCGAAATGCAGATACACGCTGATCGTCGACATCCAGAAGGAACAGATCCCCCGCCGTCACCACTGCGGCACCCGCATGGTGTTCCGGGAACTGCTGAAGGAAAGGAAGTTTTTACTGAGAAGGACGCCGGATGGCGATCGCCGGAAGGGTCTGACAAAACACAACCAAAGGAGGGAAAGCATGAAAAGAGGTTTATTGACTGGATTGGCTGCACTGCTGACACTGGCGTTCATTTCTTCGACCGCTGCGTTCGCCGATGACATCGATCTCGCAAGAAAATCGACGGTAAATGACATCGTCGAGCGCGGGGAGCTGCGCGTCGGCTTCGAAGCCGGTTACCTGCCATTTGAAATGGCCGACAAACAGGGAAATTTTATCGGATTCGATATCGATATGGCCAAAGAGATGGCCAAAGCCATGGGGGTCAAGTTCGTACCCGTCAACACCGCCTGGGACGGCATCATCCCGGCCCTGGTGACCAAGAAGTTCGACATTATCATGAGCGGCATGACCATCACCCAGGAGCGCAACTTGAAGATCAACTTCGCGGATCCCTACATCATCGTCGGACAAACCATCCTGCTGAATAAAAAGCACGAAGGGGTGGTCAAGTCTTACAAAGACCTCAACGACCCCAAATATACCGTCTGCTCCAAGCTGGGAACCACCGGCGAACAGGCGATCAAGCGCCTGATCCCCAAAGCCACCTACAAGTCTTTCGAAGTGGAGTCCGAAGCCGCGTTGGAGGTACTGACCGGCAAGGCCGATGCCACCATCTACGACCTTCCCTTCTGCGCGACCTTCATGGCCCAGCAAGGGGAAGGCAAACTGATCTTCCTGGACGAACCGTTCACCTACGAGCCGCTGGCCTGGGCCGTCCGCAAGGGTGACCCCGACTTTCTGAACTGGCTGGACAACTTCCTGCGGCAGATGAAAAACGACGGGCGCTACGATCAGATTTACAACAAATGGATCAAGAGCACCGAATGGATCAAACTCATCAAGTAAACCGTTGAAGGCACACGCTCCATGACAGCGCTCAGGCCTCCGGTCGGAGGCCTGAGCCATATGGGCCGCTTCCATGCCGAAACCGGCCGCTGACCCGGCAGAGGCATGCATTGAGAAGAAGAGAAACCGATGGGAAGAGAAGCAAAAGTCCGGCGCGCAATGCCGAAAAGCACCTACTATTTCTGGGTCGGGGTCTTTTTATTCGTCATTTTTTCAATTATTTTCTTGATTTACTTCGCCACCATGCGGATCGACTACGTCTGGGCCTGGCACAAGATTCCGTCGGCTTTCATGTATCACAAGCAGGTGGAGATCAAGGCCGAGATTCAAGGGACGGTCGAGAGCATTACACCGGAGAAGGATCAATCCCTCATAAAAGTGATGGGCGTCGGTGAGGAAGAGACTTTCACCGTTCCGACCAAGGACCTTCGCGTGTCGGTAAACGACTTTGTCTATCCCGGTGATGTCCTGGCCAGCTATGGCAAATGGCAGACCGGGATTATGCTGCAGGGGGTCTGGATTACGCTGAAGGTCAGTCTGTTTTCGATCATCTTCGGCATCATTATCGGCATTATCGGCGGTCTGTCCAGAATATCGGACAACCCGGCCGCCAAGTGGCTGGCGATCACTTATGTCGAATTGATCAGGGGTTCCCCGCTGCTGGTGCAGATCTTCATCTGGTATTTCGTCGTGGGCACCATGGTCAACCAGCTGCTGCTCGCCTACGGTATTCACGAAATTCCAGGGCTCTGGTACGGCGTGGCCTCCCTGGCCTGTTTTACCGGCGCTTACGTGACCGAAATCGTGCGGGCCGGCATCCAGTCGATCGGCCGCGGCCAGATCGAAGCCGCCCGTTCTCTGGGGATGAGCTACGCCCAGTCCATGCGCTACATCGTCATGCCCCAGGCCATGCGCCGCATCCTGCCGCCGTTGGCAGGCCAGTTCATCAGCCTGATCAAAGATTCGTCCCTGTTGGGCATCATCGCCGTGCGGGAGCTGACCAAGGCCACGCGGGAAGTCATCACGACCCAGCTCAATCCCTTCGAGATGTTCTTCGTCTGTGCGGCGTTGTACCTGGTGATGACCTTTACCCTGTCCATGTTCGTTCAGTATCTGGAGAGGAGGACCCAAACGGCATGATCGAAGCCCGTAATGTTTTCAAAACCTATTATGTCCCCCATAAAGTCGAAGCCCTGGTCGATGTCTCGACCCGGATTGCGGCCGGTGAGGTGGTCGTGGTCATCGGACCGTCGGGATCCGGCAAAAGCACCTTTCTCAGGTGCCTGAACCACCTGGAAACTGCCACCAGCGGACACATCATCATCGACGGTGTCGACATCCTCGATCCCAAAACCAATATCAACAAGGTGCGGGCCGAAGTGGGCATGGTGTTTCAATCCTTCAACCTTTTCCCCCACAAGACAGTTGAGGAAAACGTCACCCTGGCCCAACGGGTGGTGCGCAAACGCTCTAAAAAAGAAGCCGCCGACAGGACCATGGCCCTGTTGACAAAGGTCGGCATTCAGGACAAAGCCGCCGTCTATCCGGATCAGCTCTCCGGCGGTCAGCAGCAGCGTGTGGCCATCGCACGGGCTTTGGCCATGAATCCCAAGGTGATGCTGTTTGACGAGCCGACCTCTGCCCTGGATCCGGAGATGATCGGCGAGGTTCTGGATGTCATGAAGACGCTCGCCACAGAGGGGATGACGATGGTGTGCGTCACCCATGAGATGGGGTTTGCCAAAGAGGTGGCGGGACGGGTGATTTTCATGGACGCGGGCCGTATCGTTGAGGTCGGTACGCCCGAGCATTTCTTCAAAAACCCCACCCATGAACGCACGAAATCGTTTTTGAGTCAGATATTGTGAACGGAGGTTGGGCCCGTTGAGTCCGTTGGGCCCGTTGAGCCCGTTTTGCCAGTTGGGCCCGTTGGCCGGTTGAGCCGGTAAAATCGATTTCATCCATCAACCGGCTTAACGGGCCTAACGGGCTAAACGGGCTAAACCGTTCCCCCCCACATGTTGTATTTTGAGATGTGAAATCACCCCTTCCATTGTGCTTTTCCCTTTACAGAAGCCCGTCTTCCTGGTATTGTAACCCAAATTAGCTATGTGGTGTTCACCGCTGGTCGGTCTTGAAGGATACAGGCGTTAATGAAGCTTAAACGGCTTGAAATTACAGGATTCAAATCCTTTTGCGAAAAAGCCGATATCCAGTTCCCACAAGGTGTATCGGCCATTGTCGGCCCCAACGGCTGCGGCAAGAGCAACATCGTCGACGCGCTGCGGTGGGTGATGGGCGAACAGAGCGTCAAGCAACTGCGCGGCAAGTCGATGGAGGACGTCATCTTCGCCGGAACTTCCGGGAAACCGCCCCTCAACATGGCCGAGGTGACGCTGACCCTGGCAAACGACAACGGATCCGCCCCGGAAGAGTTAAAAGACTTCACCGAGATCATGCTCACCCGGCGCCTCTTCCGATCCGGTGAAAGCGCCTACCTTATGAACAAACAACCCTGCCGCCTGAAAGACATCCACAACGTCTTTCTCGGCAGTGGACTGGGCACCAAATCCTATTCCATTATCCAACAGGGCAATATCGGCGCCATCATCGATGCCGGCCCGGAAGAACGGCGGTATTTCATCGAAGAGGCCGCCGGAACAACCCGCTATAAAAACCGCAAAACCGAGGCGCTGCGCAAAGTCGAGTCAACCCGGCAGAACCTGTTGCGCGTGTCGGACATCATCTCTGA
>JARFQH010000351.1 GCA_029287875.1 Desulfobacteraceae bacterium
GGCAGTCGTTTTGCAGTATCGGTTGGAGCCGCTCGGCATCTTGGTTCGCGGGATCGAGCCAGGCATCGTGTGCCCCGGCTCGCAGGATCACGGGCATACGGTTGTGAATGTCCCGCAGACCGGGACTGGCGTCGGTGGTAACAATCGCACAGGAGCGGAGTTCCGTCTTCCGGTCGTCTGCGCGCCAGAGCTCCCACAGTCCGGCAAAGCCGAAGGGACCGTCGCTCGGCAAGGTGATGTACCAGGCTTGCTTTTGCCCCTTTGGCCCCGTCCACTCATAAAATCCGTCGGCCACAATAAGACAGCGCCGTTTCCTGAACGCGTTGCGAAAACTCGGTTTGGTGGCCAGCGTTTCGGAGCGCGCGTTGATCATCCTCGACGCGCCCGATGCGTCTTTTGCAAAAAACGGGACCAGTCCCCAGTGCAACTGAACCAAGCCGGCGTGACCGTTTCGGACCACCGCCAAGACTGCCTGGGTTGGGGCGATGTTGTAACTTTGGGTGGCCTCGAAGGCAGGGCGATCGACGTTGAAGGTCTTTTCGATCAGCTCCAGCGAACTGTGCCGGACGAATCTACCGCACATGGGGGTCTCCTCGGCGATTAGATAATCGCCCATCCACGAATAACGGCGGCAAGCCGGAAGGTCCGATTCAAAAATGTTAACTTATTTTGTCGAGAAAGTTGAGACGATTCTAGTTTTCGTCCATAAATGGCCCTTTTCCGCAATTTCGGCGTCAATCACGCCTTGGGCGTGACAGGTCTGGAATCGCTTGTGCGGCGTACAGGAGTACGCCTCCGCGCAATGCCGCCGATTTCCTTGAACTTGCAGAAAATTGCTCATTTCTGGATCGGAACCTAATCAGTGCCCTTAATGAAACCGTGGATGGACACGATTCTAGCTTTCGGATAGACACGGAATCACGCTCAGGTTTTGTTGAAACCCGGGACGAGCTAATCCGTCCCCCTTGCAAAAGTCGGGCGGCACCGACACGCGGTGGCCGAATTCGTGCGCGGGGTAAATACTCCAAGATGTTGCGGGTTGTTGTGGCCACCAGCTCGACCAGAGCAGCCTTCAAACCGGCTTACTCGGTGAAACCGTAGTGGTAAATTTCGTAAACGGTATCACCACCCAGAAGTTGGTCGACCTCGTTCTGAATTTTCTTTCGGTCGGCGCTTTCCAGCCAGTTGTTCCAGTCATCCGAAGAATTCCAGGTGCTGATGACGATAAACTCATCCGGCGAGTCCAAGCGTTTGAGGGTTTCCCCGGAAATGTAGCCGGGCTGATTGGTAGCCATCGCCCGCATTTTTCTGAAGAGTGGGATCATCGGTCTGGCTTTGTCGGCCGGAATCTTGCGTTTGATGAGAATCTTGACCGCCATAATGATACATCTCCTTTGTGTTGGGGCGGCAGCATGCGATCTGCCGCCGTGGAATGGCCCTAAAGTTATCCTGCCGCCGATTGAAAAAGCGCTCCGACCGCTGCGGGTGGGCTGGAACCGATTGTGTTTGAATAACCGGCTGAATAAAGTTATATTAATGCCATCGCTCGGTTGGGTCAAGGGGCCGCTTGGGCGCGGCTCATGGGGATACAGCGGCAGGCCGTGCGGATGAAGTGGCCACCGTTTCATCGTGGCGGAATAGCTTGTGCAGCGTGCGACGCCGCCGCCGTATCGTACCGTTGATTTTCTTTAGTACGAAAATAGAATGTAATACGGTAAAAAGGTGGGCGCCGGAGCCCGGATAAACGGTTTCGAAAGGCGGCTGAAACTCGCCGACAACGGGTTTTAAGCCCGGACCAGGCCCGTCTTAAAATAAGGATGTCGGGTTTGTCCCCAAAGGTGTTCCTTTCATGCAGTATCGGCATTGGGTCCGGTCCAAGACCCCGTAGACGGCTCAGACAGTCAGCCGCTGTTCTCAACCGCTCATCCGGGCTCCGGCGCATCATTTTCATGCACCGTGGTGGCCCGAAGGGTCATGGCTGTTTAAAACGAAAATAGCCTGTTTGTATGGTAAATGTGGTCGCTCGCGGCCAAAGTCGCCGCTGAACCGTGAACTGCTCAACCTAAGTGTAGTTGTGTCTTTAAAAACCGTGGAGGAGTAGCCGACGGCATGCAACCCGAATGTCACCGGAAGTTACTTTTTTTGCTGCTGGGTGTCCTCTTAATGGGGCCGGCCGGATGCGAAAGTGTGCGCTACTATTCGCACATCGCTTCGGGCCAGATGCATATCGTCAGCCAGCGGCAATCCATTCGAGACATCATCACCGCGCCAGACACCGACCCGCAGTTGAAACGGCAGCTTCAGCAGATTCTGGAGATTCGGAATTTTGCTCAAAAGGAGCTCTCTTTGCCGGTCGACAGCCATTACTTGAGCTACACCGACCTGGATCGTCCCTACGTGGTCTGGAACGTCAGTGCCGCACCTGAATTCTCATTAACCCCGAAAACATGGTATTATCCATTCATCGGCCATGCGGCGTATCGCGGGTATTTCTCTAAAGACATGGCCATGCGCTGCGCCGAACAACTGGAAAAGCAGGGCCTTGACGTCTACGTGGGCGGCGTCACGGCCTACTCGACTCTGGGCTGGTTCTCCGACACCGTCTTCAGCACCATCATCCGGCGCGACGAGAGCGCCACGGCAGCATTGATATTTCACGAACTGGCGCACCAGATACTCTATGTTTCAGACGACACGACCTTCAACGAGAGTTTTGCGACCACTGTCGAGCAGGAAGGCCTGCGACGCTGGATGGCGGCCAACGGAAACCCGCTCGGGTATCAAGCGTACGTTCTGCAAGGCCGACGCCGGCAGGGGTATCTGGCACTTGTAACGACGTACCGAGAAAAGCTGGCCGAACTCTACCGGCAGGAGAACATGGTACCGGAAGAGATGCGGCTCCGCAAAGCGGCGCTGTTTGCGGACATGCGGGATGAATACGCGGACCTCAAGGCAGACTGGCATGGTTATCCCGGCTACGACAACTGGTTCGACACGACGTTGAACAACGCCAAGCTGAATTCGGTCGGCACCTATTATGACCTCGTCCCGGCCTTCACGCAGCTGCTCGCGAGTCAGGACGGCAGCCTGGAGGCATTCTATGCGGAATGCCGCATCCTGGCCGGGCTGCCAAAGTCGGAACGCAGCCGCCGGCTCTTGTCCCTGCAGCCGCCGGTCGTGGCCGACGCCTCCCCGGTCGGTCAAACCGGTCGTCGCTAATTGGCGGCCGTTCCCGCTGAGGTAGCTCATTAATTTTAAATATCCTTCCCGTTTGCCGAGATGGATATACAGCCAAACAAAACCTTATGGGCCAAACCGGTAAGGTTATCTGATCGAGGAGACGAAAGCATGCAAGGCAACATTCCAAAAACCATGCACGCGGTGTTGCTCACCGGTTTCGGCGGTTTTGACAAGCTTGACTACCGAACCGACATCACTGTACCCACACCGGATAAGAACGAAGTCCTCGTCCGCGTGGGGGCGGCCGGTGTCAATAACACGGATATCAACACGCGCATCGGGTGGTATTCCAAGAGTGTTAATGCCGATACAAATAGAGGTGGTGCCGACGGTTTCGATACCGCCAATCCCGATGATACAGGTTGGCAAGGCGGTCCACTTTCATTGCCCCGCATTCAGGGAGCGGATTGCTGTGGTCGAATTGTCGCGGTCGGCAAAGACGTTGATGAAGCCAGAATCGGCCAGCGCGTGATCGTGCGACCGATGCTGCGCACATACGTCGATTACCGTCCCTTGGAGTCCTGGTATCTCGGTTCGGAATGTGACGGTAGTTTTGCCCAATACGTAAAGGCACCATCTCGGGAGACGTATACCGTCGCGTGCGATTGGACAGATGCGGAACTGGCCTCCGTACCTTGTGCTTATTCGACGGCCGAAAATCTGCTGCACAAGGCAAGCCTTTCCCGGGCAGAGCGGGTCCTTATCACAGGCGCTTCGGGCGGCGTCGGATCGGCAGCTGTGCAACTGGCCAAACGCCGTGGTGCCAAAGTCGTGGCCGTTGCAAATTCATCAAAGACTGAAGCATTGCTCGCACTGGGCGCGGATCGTGTGATTCCCCGCGGTGACAGCATATTGGCGACCCTGGGTCATAACGCAGTGGATGTCGTCGTCGACCTTGTCGCGGGAACTCAATTTAAGGAATTGATCGACACCCTGAAACGGGGTGGTCGCTACGCGGTGGCGGGCGCCATTGCGGGTCCGGTTGTCGAACTTGATGTCCGAACACTCTACTTGAAAGATCTCACCTTTCTCGGCTGCACCTTCCAGGATGATATTGTTTTCGACAATCTTGTTAAATACATCGAACGGGGAGAAATCCGTCCTTTGGTCGCCAGGACCTACCCATTGAAAGATATCGTTGCCGCACAAAAAGATTTTCTTGCCAAAAAATTCTTGGGGAAACTTGTCCTGTTAACAGATTCTGGATGAAAATGACGCGCCGGAGCCCGGATGAGCGGTTGAGAACTGCGGCTGACTGTCTGAGTCAACTACGGGGCATGAAAATTATGGGTTCTTTCGTTTCAGCGTCCAGTCATGACCCCGATGGGAGCCGGCTGCTGCTTCGGTTGAAGCAGGCGCAGCTGTTTGAGGCGATTAGCGGACCTTGCCCCATCGCCTACGAACACACACGATGAACGCTTCCGAGGCTTTCAACCGGTACCGACCTTTTTTACAAAACCGGGCCGGCGATGGGGTTAGATCCGCTTGACGCCGAGTTCTGCGCCGTATGAAACCGAAGCAGCAGCCGGCGGTGCCCGGCACCACGGATGATAGAAACAAAAGTACGCAAAACCTCATAGGGCCAAGTGTTATTTTCGTATCAAGGGTCCGGAAATGATTTTCTGAGCACCGGTGGAGCGGTATCACCCGCAAGTGAATTTCCTGCTCCTCGACTTTGCGGTCGAGCAATCAGTGGAATAGGTCAGGTCTTCCTTGCAAACGTGCGACTAGTCCTCTTCCCAGAAAAAATTCTTCTTCCAGGGCCGTTTTTCCCAGCAGGTCCTTGGTCGTTATGGTCACACGAGTCTGAGTTGTGCAGGCCATTTGCGCCATATTACGAACGGCGGCAACAAGCGATTGGCGGGCATGCCTCTCCGCATCGATGAGATCGTCGAACCGACGGTTGTCCACAAGCCCTTGTATATAAAATTTTCCGGTTCCGATATACCGGAGATCTCGGCAAAAAGCATGACCATCCGGCTGATCTGTTGCCGCTGGCGGCATGATGCCGCTAAACTATGGACTGTCGAGCTATGTAGAGATTTTTGTGATTTTTATGTTCACCTATAAATAAATTATTTTTTTAAAAATTAGTTTGACATATGTAATTACAAGTAGTTAATAATAACAAATGAAGGAATTATAGATTTTATACCTGTTTATAATTTTGCCATCAAAGTTTTTTTTTAATCTTGGTTAATTATTTGAATACTATAAATTTTTTACCGCTTCCATCTCAGAGTTCAAATAAATGGACCATACCGCGACGACAACACCCCTTTCAAACCGCTCGGTCAGTGACAGTGTCATGATTGCCCTGCGGAAGATCATTCGGGCGATCGAGATGAATTCCAAAAAACTTTTCAAGCGGGTCGGGTTGACCGGGCCGCAACTTGTCATTCTACAGGAGATATCGCGCAGTGAAAAAATCACTGTTGGAGATATCGCGCAGGCCGTCAGCCTCAGTCAGGCGACGGTAACAGGTATTCTCGAGCGAATGGAAAATCGCGGGCTGCTCGCCCGAGAGCGCAGCAACCAAGATAAACGACGCATAATGGTCAGCATCTCTGCTACCGGAAAACAGATCCTTAAAGACGCGCCACCATTGATGCAGGAAGCATTTGTCGAAAAATTCTCTTGCCTTCAGGAATGGGAACAGACGATGATTTTGAGCGCCCTGCAGCGCCTGGTCACCATAATGGATGCCAAGTCGATTCAGACAACCAACTCTATCGACTGCCAGATCGTAAAATCAGGCGAGACCACGTCAAGGTCTTTTTAGTGACATGCAGCAAACCAATCCCATCGGCATAGGATCATATATATGGATAAAATTGTTGTAGAGAATCTGTACAAGATTTTCGGCGCCCAGCCGGAAAAGGCCATGGAGTTCCTCCAAGAGGGGCAGAGCAAAGCGTCCATACTCGAAAAAACCGGCATGACCGTTGGGGTCGACAATGCCAGCTTTACCATCGAATCCGGTGAAATTTTTGTCATCATGGGATTGTCCGGTTCCGGCAAATCCACCATTGTGCGCATGCTCAATCGACTCATCGAGCCCACTGCCGGCAAAGTGATCGTGGATGAGAAAGATGTCACTCAAATGGGCCAGAATGAGTTGGTTAAATTCCGCTTGCACAATATGAGTATGGTTTTTCAATCGTTTGCGCTCATGCCGCATCTGTCGGTGCTGGACAATGCCTCTTTTGGCCTCGAACTCGCCAAGGTTGACAAAGCAAAACGCAGGGAACGCGCCATGCAGGCGCTGGCGCAGGTGGGCCTGACCGGATGGGAGAACTCGTATCCGTCTGAACTCAGCGGTGGAATGCAGCAGCGGGTAGGCCTGGCCCGCGGCCTGGCTGTAGACCCTGATATCATACTCATGGATGAAGCGTTTTCCGCCCTCGATCCATTGATCCGAACGGAGATGCAGGATGAATTGCTCAAACTGCAGGAGGATGATCAGCGCACCATCGTTTTCATCTCCCACGATCTGGACGAAGCCCTGCGCATCGGTGACCGCATCGCCATCATGGAAGGGGGGCGTGTTGTCCAAGTGGGCACACCGGAGGATATTTTGCAGAATCCGGCAGATGACTACGTGCGTGCCTTTTTTAGGGGGGTTGATCCGACGAACGTCATATCGGCCGGCGATATCGTACGCGACACTTACCCGACGCTCATCAAAACCAAGGTGGGGAGCCTGCGCGCGACCCACGAATTGTTAAGCGGCAGTGAACACGACCATTGCTATGTGCTCGACGCGGACCGCCACTTTCTAGGCATCGTTTCAGCGGATTCGCTGCGCGAGGCCATGGAAAGCCGAGCACCCGACAGTCCGATTGACCAAGCTTTTCTAAATGGTGTCAGCCCCGCCAACATGAACGATTCCATGCAGAATATTCTACCTGCAGTTGCCTCCAGCAGCTGGCCGGTTCCGGTCGTGGACGATCAGAATGTCTATAAAGGCGTGGTTTCCAAAAACCGCTTTCTCAGAACACTGCATCGTACCGATGAGAACATGGAAAACACGTAAATCATCACTAATGCCGTTAGGCTTCTATGAAGCGCGTAATCGTTCGCCTATTCTTTAAACGTTTTGCATGATCATGGAGAAGGGCCATGTTTGAAGATAAAGTGATTCCACTCGATGTGTGGGTCTCACAGTTTGTCGACTGGCTGGTCGATAACTACCGGGATTTTTTTCAGGCCATCAAATGGCCGGTGGAACAGACCCTGAACGGACTCGATGCCGGCTTGAATGCGCTTCCTGCGTTTATTGTCATTGCGGTCCTCGCGATCGCAGCCTGGCGTTTTTCCGGCAAAGGGCTGGCCATTTTCACCATCATCTCCATGACGATTATCGGGCTGCTCGGCCTTTGGGAAGATACCATGACGACGTTGGCCATGGTGCTGTCATCGGTCCTTTTCTGCGCCCTGGCAGGGATTCCGCTCGGCATTTGGTCCGGCCGGAATGATGCCTTCGAGACCAGCATTCGCCCGGTGCTGGATGCGATGCAGACCACACCGGCGTTTGTCTACCTGGTGCCCATTGTCATGCTCTTTTCGGTCGGAAACGTGGCTGGTGTATTGGCGACCATCATTTTTGCCTTGCCGCCTATTATCCGCCTGACCAGTTTGGGTATCCGGCAAGTCCATCCCGAGCTGGTGGAGGCGGCGCAGGCCTTTGGCGCCACCAACTGGCAGGTTCTGATCCGGGTCCAGGTTCCCCTGGCCATGCCCACAATCCTGGCCGGACTCAACCAAACCATCATGATGGCGCTGTCCATGGTCGTGATTGCGGCGCTCATCGGCGCCGGCGGGTTGGGATCACCGGTGATTCTGGGGTTGAACACCCTGGATATCGGCCGGGCCGTCATCGGTGGGCTGAGCATCGTGTTGATGGCTATCGTTCTCGATCGAGTTACCCAGTCTATGGCGCAACAAAAAAAACGAGCCCGCAAATGAAAACGGTTGTCGAATCCATCACATTACTCAAATAAACCACTCAATCAAGGAGGTCCCTATGCAAACCTTATCACGAATTTTAATTACGGTCTTCGTCTGTCTGACAATCGCTGCCATGCCTGCATTCGCCGACGACATGAAGCCGGGCAAGGGCGTCACGGCTCAGCCCGCGCGCGCCACATGGAATACCGGATTTTTTCAGGAAGCCCTGGTGCGCCGTGGCCTGGAAGAACTGGGTTACACAGTCAAAAACCCAAAGGACCTGGCGAATCCGATTTTTTACAAGTCCGTCGCCCTCGGCGATTTAGATTACTGGACCAATGGTTGGTTCCCCATGCACAACGCACAGCTGCCCAAGGGGTTTTACGATGATGCCGACAAGTACGGTTACGTTGTCAAAGCCGGCGGTTTGCAGGGCTACCTGGTTTCTAAAAAAGAGGTGGAAAAGTTCAACATCAAATCATTGGAAGATTTCAAGCGCGACGAAGTCAAAAAGGCCTTTGACACAAACGGCGACGGCAAAGCCGATCTGACCGCCTGCCCACCGGGCTGGGGATGCGAACAAGTAATTGCCCACCACATGAAAGTCTACGGTCTCGAAGATTACATCAATCCGGTCAAGGCCGCTTATGAAGCCGGCATGGCCTCAGCCATAGGTAATTACAAAAGCGGAGGGCCGGTCTTCTTCTACACCTGGACACCCAACTGGACGGTCTACAAGCTCAAACCCGGCCGGGATGTGATGTGGATCAACGTGCCCGAAATTATGCCTACCGAAGCGCAGAAAACTGCCGAAGAGCGTATGACGGTATCTGGTGTTGAGGGTGCGGTCAGCGATCCGATCAAACTCGGGTTTGTCGTTTCCGACATTCAGATCGTCGCCAACAAGAAATTTATCGAGAAAAACCCGGCTGCCGAGAAGTTCTTTGAGGTGTTTTCGCTCCCGTTGCCAGATATCAACGAGCAGAATACCCTCATGAACGAGGGTCAAAAATCGCAGAAGGACATCGAAAAACACGTTGAGGCGTGGATTGCGAAAAACAAGGACAAATGGAATGGGTGGCTTGCGGAGGCACGCAAGGCAGCCAAATAGGCCGATTGCAAAGTGATAATAATCAAGCCCGGAGCCGGTGCCATCGCTTCGGGCTTTTTACATCCAGAATTGTTAAGGCACTCTGGTTTTGTAAAGCGGAGCAAATTGAATCACAGGTGGGTTTTCAAAAATCGGGCACTTTATCAAGGCTACCTTAGGCGTATTTGTTCGGCCTCTTTCCTATCCCGGCTGTTTTATAAAGATTTTTCAGCAGGGCTTATCCGCTTCCTTCAATGCCTCACGGCTGAAGTAGGAATCGAAATCCACCAGGGAGGCGGATGGTGGACTTTCACGGCCCGAACCATTTTTTGTTGACGTCTTCATACTCGCCGGATTCTTCGAGCTGCAGCAGGGCGATATTAATGCGATCCCTCAGATCGCTTTTACGGGGAAGGGCGATGCCGTAACTTTTCTCTTTGAAAATCAAGCCGACAACCTGGACCTTGCCTTTTCCTTTTTTGGACGCGTAGTGCTGAAGGACGGGTGCATCATAAACAACGGCATCCACTTTACCGGTCTCTAATAAGCGGTAACCTTTTTCCACATTCTCTAGTTCGATAGTCTGCATACCCTGTACTGCAAGATATTCGGCAGCCGTACTTTTCTGAACCGTTGCCACCCGCTTGCCAAAAAGATCTTCGGGTCCGTTAATGGTTCCGTGCAACTTCTGGACTGTGGCAGTGGAGGAAACACTGGCTGTAAAATAGGCAAAAACAAAATAACCGGCCAATATCCAAACAAGAGCAAATAGCCGCCCGATGGTTCCCTTCGGTGTTTTATCCCCATAGCCGACTGTCGTGACGGTTACGACGGCCCACCAGATGGATTGCCAGAGGCCTTGCGGATAGCTTTCTGGAAACTGCGGGTTGTGCCGGCGCTCAAGAACCCAGATGATATGTGCGGCAATCAGCAGGACAAACAAGAAAACAGCGACGCCGATAAGCAGTTTTCGGGAAAATATGATTGCAACAGCCTTGCTTAAAATATCGCCGGGCAACGATCCGGACACTTTCGGGACCATGATCTGAAGCCCCGACTCAAAATATGAATGCGAAAAATCAAGGACTTGCTCGCGTTTTGAAGTAATGCCGATTCCAGCAACCGCCACATCTGCTACGCCACGTTTTACTTCATCCAGTAGCTTAGCTATCGTATTTACGCCATATATTCTATATTCCAAACCGAGTTTCCGAGCAATTTTTACCCACAGTTCAATGCTGAAGCCGACATATTTCCCCTCATGGTAGATCACGAAAGGTTCAGAGCGCTGGGTCACCACACGCAGAACCTTGGCCTTTGGCTTGGTTCCGATTTCACCTTCCGGCAAAAGGATATCTTCTCTCGATGATTTAAGTGTTTTAGCTTCTTCCAGCCAGCGGTCTATCTTGTCCCAGTTGCCTTGGATCCATTGCTGGGCGTGACGCTGAATGTCTGCATAGTCATCTTCAGCGTCAAGCATCTTCGCGTTCTGCCGGGAAATATCCTCGAGAGGAATTTCCACCGATTCCAACAATCGTCTGATATCCGGATAATTTTCCAGAAATTGTTTATTGGCCACGACCCGGATGTCGTTGGGAGGAAATCCCATCGCACAGGGGTCTGCTGCACACCCCGGAACACCCGCGATGATGGTTCGCCCCTCCATGTCCTGCTGGTCAATGGGAAGACTGGGAAACGGCACCTGCAGCCACACGACATCCCTACCCGGCACCAGCGTACCCACCGTCCAGTTGGGTGTCCAGGTGTAAAACAGAATCGGTTCGCCGCGTTTATAGCGGGCGATGGTATCGTCCATCAGCGGC
>JARFQH010000386.1 GCA_029287875.1 Desulfobacteraceae bacterium
GGGCCTGGCCGTGCGGGAAGCGAAAAAACGGCGCCACGAGTATGTTTGTGTCGAACACATCCTCTTCGCCATTTTGTACGACAGCGTCGGCATCGAAATAATCGAAAACTGCGGCGGCAACATTGAGAACATGAACAGGGCTCTGGAGGAATTTTTCAACGAAAAACTGGAACGGGTTGCTGACGGCACCGAATACGTGCTTCAACAAACCATTGCTTTTCAGAGGGTGATCCAGCGAGCGGTCAATCACGTCAGATCGGCCGAAAAGCAGGAGGTTGAAGTCAGCGACATCCTGGCATCCATTTTTCTTGAAAAAGATTCCCATGCTGCCTTCATTCTTCAGCACGAAGGCATTACGCGTCTGGATGTTTTGAATTTTATTTCGCATGATGTGTCGAAATCCCCATACGATGCAGAGCAGGAGGGTTTCGCACCCACCGATCGGCGCGACAAGTCGAAAAAGGGGGATCCGCTTTCGATGTTCACTGTAGACTTGGTTAAAATGGCTGCTGATGGGAAGCTGGACCCACTGATCGGCCGTGAGCTCGAGACCGAACGCACCATGCAGGTCCTTTGCCGCAGGCGCAAAAACAATCCGGTCTTCGTAGGGGATCCCGGTGTTGGCAAAACGGCGATGGCAGAGGGTCTGGCCCAGAAAATCAATTCAGGCGACGTACCCGAAATCCTCAAGGACGTGCGGATCTTTTCCCTCGATCTGGGCGGCATGCTGGCAGGCACCAAGTTTCGCGGCGATTTCGAGCAGCGTCTGAAGGGTGTCATCCAGGCGTTGCAGCGGATGCCCAATGCGATTCTGTTCATCGACGAAATCCACACCATCGTGGGAGCCGGGGCGACCAGCAGCGGTTCCATGGACGCGTCCAACATTTTGAAACCGGTACTGGCCACCGGCGACATCCGCTGTATCGGTTCGACCACCTATGAAGAGTACAAAAACCATTTCGAAAAGGATCGTGCCCTGTCGCGCCGTTTCGAAAAAATCGAAATTTCCGAACCGCCGATCAAGGAAACGATTCAGATCCTCAAAGGCCTCAAGTCCCGCTACGAAGAACATCACGGTATCATGTATACCGATTCGGCCTTGAAGTCGGCTGCGGAGCTGAGCGCGAAATTTCTGAACGACCGCTATCTACCCGATAAAGCCATCGACGTTATCGACGAAGCCGGGGCCTTCGTCCGGCTTTCCGGTTCTTCGCGCCGCAAAAACATTAACCCGGCGGACATCGAAAAAATTATCGCCAAAATGGCGCGCATTCCCACCCGCAGCGTTTCGACCTCGGACCGTATCAAGCTCGAGAACCTCGACAAGGAACTTAAATCGGTTGTTTTCGGCCAGGACGAAGCAATCCAATCGCTGGTGACGGCCATCAAGCGAACGCGGGCCGGTCTGGGCGCCCCGGGAAAGCCGGTCGGCTCCTTCCTCTTCACCGGTCCGACCGGTGTCGGCAAGACCGAGGTGTCGCGGCAGTTGTCCCGCATCCTGGGTGTCGAGTTCCTGCGTTTCGACATGAGCGAGTACATGGAAAAACATACCGTGGCACGCCTGATCGGTGCCCCTCCGGGATACATCGGTTTTGACCAGGGCGGTCTGTTGACCGACGGGATCCGAAAACACCCTTACAGTGTTCTGCTGCTCGATGAGATCGAAAAGGCTCATCCGGACCTGTTCAACATTCTTTTGCAGGTGATGGACCACGCGACTCTGACCGACAACAACGGCAAAAAAGCCGATTTCCGGAACGTCATCCTTATCATGACCTCCAATGCCGGTTCGCGTGAAATGAGCAACCGCTCCATCGGTTTCGGCGACGGCCATAAGGATGCCGAGCACAAGGGGCAAAAGGCGATCGAAGGGTTTTTCAGCCCGGAATTCAGAAACCGTCTGGATGCCACCATCTCCTTCCACTCCCTGACCATCGACATCATGGAGCTGATCGTCGACAAATTCATCAATGAACTGAACGATCAGCTGTCGGCCCGCAAGGTGTTTCTGACCATCACGCCGGAAGTTCGTACGTGGCTGGCAAAGAAAGGCCACGATCCGTCATACGGCGCACGTCCCTTGGGCCGCCTGATTCAGACCGATATCAAGGACCGACTCTCCGATGAGATTCTGTTTGGACGGTTGACCAAGGGCGGGGTCATCACCGTCGACCTCAAAGACGACCAGTTGGAATTTGCATGATCGAATTCGCTGATGGCGTTAGCGGGAACCGACAATCCGAGTGCAGGACCGGCGGGCCGACCGCCGGCCTGAAACCAGATTCACCAAACCCTGTCTGAAGCACCGCGAACAAAGGGCTCATTTAAAAACAACGTCACGTTTTGGACGCCGATGCATCCCGTCTGGCCGCCGGTGCGAAAATTCGGAATATCCAGATATTCAGGCGTTTTCGCAGCTTGCCAGCCGGCCTCCTCAACGCCCAAAATTGGGAACTTATTTTTTCGTGAGCCCCAAGCGTCGTTATGCCGGTATTTCTTCTTTCCGATAAAATCGCCTTCCCCCCACCCCACTTCGCAACCCCCGAAGGCCTGCTAGCCGTTGGTGGCGACTTGAGTCAGGAGCGTTTGCTGCTCGCCTACCGGATGGGAATCTTTCCGTGGTACGCTGAAGACGAGCCGATCCTTTGGTGGTCGCCCGACCCGCGGCTTATTCTCTATCCGAGCACGCTTCACGTTTCCAGAACCCTGAAAAAGATTTTTAAAAAAAAGGTGTTTACGGTCACAATGGACAGGGCCTTCGAGGAGGTAATCACCGCCTGCGCCCAGACCCGCCTGAAGAACCGCGAGGGGACCTGGATTGTCGACGGCATTCACGATGCCTATTGCCGTCTGCACCTCTCCGGCTATGCCCACTCGGTGGAAACATGGGCGGACGGACGGCTGGTCGGCGGGCTGTACGGTGTTTCGCTGGGGCGGTGTTTTTTTGGTGAATCGATGTTTTCACGGGTCGACAACGCCTCCAGCGTAGCTCTGGTCGCCCTTGTGCGTTACCTCAAGACCCTTTCCTTCGATTTCATTGATTGCCAGGTGACCACGGCCCATCTGATGCGCTTTGGCGCCTGCGAAATCCCTCGGTCCCGATTTCTAAAAGAGCTGCGGCACGCTCTGGCGGCCCCCACCTTGAAGGGGCCGTGGAAAATTAATTCTGTGGCCGATGCGGGCGTTACAGAGGGGACAGCCGGCCGGTAACCCGCACGATAGCCATCCAGTTGACAAGACGCCACAGGTCCGGCTACAAGACTGCGCATCGCCGGCTGCCGGTTGGTTAAGGGCTTGCGAAAAAATTAGTTGGTGATTTTGGTCGTTGAGGCGCCCGGCCGACAAGGCGTAAAATCGCTGGAATATCTGGATATTCCAAGATTTTGCAACGCAGCTGGACGGGATGCATCGGCGTCCAAAATGGTAAGTTATTTTTGAGCAAGCCCTAAGGCGGGAAGAGCGATGTGGATGGACAATCAAACCGTTTGCCCCGGAGGAAGGCCATGGAAAAAGAGTGCATCTTCTGCAACATTGTTAACGGCAAGACCGATACCCGTTTTGTATTCGAGGACGATCAACTGGTTGTCTTCAAAGATATCAATCCCCATGCCCCAGTCCACGATCTGATCGTGCCACGCCGGCACATCCGCAGCATCAACGACATGACCGATGCGGACCAAGGCCTCGTGGCGCATATGCTGGCGGTAGGTCGGGATGTGGCCAGGGAGCGGGAAATCAACGCCTCCGGATACAAATTGGTGTTCAACGTGGAGTGGGGCGGCGGCCAGCGGATTTTTCATCTGCACATGCACCTTCTTGGTGGATGGAAAAAATAAAGATGTCCAACCCAAAGACGGCTGCTGCGGCCGGTCTCTATATTCACATTCCCTTCTGCCGCAAAAAATGCAGGTACTGTGATTTTTACTCCGTCACCGATCCTTCCCTTCAGCCCGGCTTTCTGAAAGCCTTGCAGCAGGAAATGCGGCTTGCCGCAGCCTCGCAACCCGCCCTGAACTTTGACACGCTTTACCTCGGTGGTGGCACGCCGTCCGCATTAGGGGTTGGCGCAGTCGAAGAAATCATTAAAGCGGCCCGCCGGGCTTTTTCATTTCTGCCGGATACCGAGGTCACAGTCGAGGTCAATCCCGGAACGGTCGACTTCGATTCATTGCAACGCCTCCGTCAGGCAGGCGCCAATCGACTCAACGTCGGAGTCCAGTCCTTCCGGGATCGGAACCTGGTGTTTCTGGGGCGAATCCACAGCGCGATCGAGGCTGAGAGGGTTCTGGCATGGTCGCATGCGGCCGGCTTCGACAATATCGGCATCGACCTCATATACGGCATCCCCGGTCAGACGCCGGACACCTGGAAGATCGATCTGCTAAAGGCAATTGACTGCGACCTCTCACATCTTTCCTGTTACAGTCTCACCTTCGAACCCGGCACCGCCCTGGAAGGTGACTTGAGGCGCGGGAAATTCCTGGCTGTCGACGAAGACCGGGTTGCAGAGCTATACCTTCAAGCTCTCGAGGTATTGGGAAGAGGGGGCTTCGAGCAGTATGAGACCGCCAACTTTGCCCGGTCCCGCGATCGACGCTCGCGCCACAACTACAAGTACTGGTCTTTTTCACCCTATCTCGGGCTGGGCCCCTCGGCCCATTCGTTCATCGGGCCCGAACGATTTTGGAATTGTGCAGATGTCGACCGCTACATCAGGCAGCTGGATAATAGTCGACGGCCGATCGAGGCAAGCGAAACCCTGACCCGTGAAATGTTGATGACCGAAGCGGTCTACCTCGGTCTGCGCCTCATAGACGGGATCGACATGTCCGCTTTTAACGATCGTTTCGGGATCGGTTTCATGGAGCATTTCGGTGCCAAGTCGGCGGCTTTCGAACAGGAGGGATTGCTGACGACAACCGACGGACACTGCCGCTTGACGCCGCGCGGCATGCTGCTTCTGGACACCATAGCGGCTGCTTTTGTCGACTGTATCGCATAGTGTCTAGTCACACTTAAATTGTCTTACCCATTGTCGACCGCTGCTCGATATTTCAAACCTGGGAGCATGACAATGACTATCGGCAGTGTTGGTTTAGGTTTCAGATTTCAGGGCTTGCCCTTCCGCCTAAAATAATGCCAAATACCAAAATACAAGCACCAAAATACAAATAAATTCCAAATTACAATATCCAAATCTCAAAAAAGATCAAAACCCAATAGTTTGGAACTTCGAATTTCGGTTATTGTGATTTGGTTGGTATTTGAGTTTTGTTATTTGAAATTTAAATAGCCGACACCTGATACCTGAAACCTCAATGTGCTTTCATCCCTCAACCCTCGTAGGAACTACACCAAAGTGGCATGGCTTTTTTTAAAATTAGACCACCTGGTTTGATGGCCCGGATTAAGCGGCGCACCGATTGAACATCGAACATCG